>JBAUGH010000706.1:0-22261 GCA_049679565.1 Acidobacteriaceae bacterium | reverse complement strand
GAGGGAGGGCAGGAGGGGGTGAAAAGTACGGCGGTAACGGGCAGTGTTGAATACTTAGATAATATCGCGGAACAAATATAAAACCCGATGCTAGCAGGTATAGTCCTTCATGTAGCAGCAAGTATCTCCCACTTTGTGTGCAGTTCCTACAACTTTTGAGGAGTCGTAAGCCATGAAATCCGTCGTTCAAGCCCTCGTTCTCGGAATCGTCGCCGTTGGCGCTTCGGCAGCCATTGGATCGTCCTACCAGACCACTGCCCTTCCGAGCCACCAGACCGTGGTTTCGGCCTATCCGATGCCGGGCTGCTCGCCGGGTCGTCCGTGCCCTGGCAACGGCGGCAGCGGCAACTAAGAGTTAAGCCGCTCCAGTAGCGGGTACGGGTACGCCAGTCACCGTACAACAAAAGTTGCACTGGGCGCGGGGCGAAAAAGGCTCTTTTCTGTTGAGCCTGCAGGCCCTGTGGGCTATCCTCAAGCTTCTGAGGATGGTCATGGCCCACCTGCAAGACATCCTGACGAGGCTTGAGCCAGCGTTCCTTCTGATCGCTGGCATCGCCTTTTTCCGCTCAGGATCGGTTCGCAGGCTTCCGGCAGTAGCTGTCTATTTCATTGCGCGCGGCGCCCAATCCCTTTTCTTTGAAGTGGTGCTGCATGTGTGGGGGAACGGTCCCCTGCAGTGCGACTCGGCGCGATACACGGTTTACTTCTGGGGCTACTGGCTTTCCTACCTGGTCATCGCGGTGACGATTTTCTTTGTGGTCCAGGAAATCTTCAAGCGGGTGATGGAGCCGATCCCGGGACTGCGGCGTCTGGGTCTGATGGCCTTCCGCTGGATCAGTGTTGTAACAGTGGTTATCTCGATCGGCGCGATTGCGCTTCCGGCGGGCCTGAAAGCGGCTCACTCCTTCGATCCCGGCCCGGTGGCACTGCAGACCGCGCGCTGCGTGAGCGTTATGGAGTTATGCCTGCTGGCATTTCTGGCCCTGGCGATCCATGCGCTGGGACGCTCCTTCCGCAGCCGGCTGTTCGGAATCGCTTTGGGCTTCGGTCTGGAGGCTATGGCCGATCTGGTGGTGTCGGCTTTGCAGGCAAGGAACCCGGGGGTCGGGGAAGGATCGAATCTGTTCCTGCAGATTGTGATCTCGATCGTGCTGATCACCTGGAGCGTGTACTTCATCGCGCCGGAGCCGACGGCGGAGCGGAACATGATCGTGCTGCCCCCGCAGTCGATGCTGTCGCGCTGGAACGCTCTGGCCAAGGGTCTGGGACAGATGCCGCAGCCGGTGGTTGCGGGTGCGCCGACCGGTTTCTTTCTGGCCGACATCGAAGGCGTGGTGGACCGCGTGCTGGCCAAGAATCCTGTGATTATTCCGCGTTAATTCAGAACCTCTCCTCCTGAGAAAGCCCCGGAATCCGGGGCTTTTTTGTTGTCCCCGGGGGCGCGGGCGGAGGAAGCCTCAGGAATGGAAAACGGCCGGATTCCCCTGAGGGATCCGGCCGCTGGAGGGTGCTGCGGGTTATTCCGCGACCACGGGATCGACGGCGACAAAGCGCCCGGTGCGCCCGCGGTTGATGAACTTCACGCGGCCATCGACCTTGGCGAAGAGGGTATCGTCGCTGCCGCGTCCGACGTTGAGGCCGGGCTTGATCTTCGTGCCGCGCTGGCGAACGATGATGGAGCCGCCGGTGATGGTCTGGCCGGCGAAAATCTTGACGCCAAGGCGCTGGGCGTTGGAGTCGCGGCCATTCCTGGAACTGCCTAAACCTTTTTTGTGTGCCATTCGCTGCCCTCAGGGGCGAAAGCCCCGAATTCATCTGCCTGTGACGGCACGACAGAAGTCATGCCCTGATACGAAAGCCTGTCTCGGCGGCATCATTCTGCGAGCTGAGAAGTCGTGCGCCGACACCAAATCAAAACTTACAAAGTCAAAACCTCGAGGCTGCGGCCATGGTTCAGCATGCGGCCCTTATTGGCGGTCGGCGGTATAGCTGTTGCCGTCCACCTGGATCTCGCTGATGCGAACCTGGGTAAATCCCTGGCGATGGCCCTGCAGTTTCTTGTACTGCTTCTTGCGCTTGAAGTGGAAGACGAGGATCTTGTCGCCGCGGCCTTCGCGGACGACGGTGCCGAGCACTTTGGCCGACTTCGGCTTGACGAGGGAGCCGGCTTCGCCGGAAAAAGCGAGGACTTCGCCGAACTCGACGGCGCCGTTCTCGCCGGGGGTGAGGCTTTCGACCTTCACGACGTCACCGGGAGCGACCCGATACTGTTTCCCGCCTGTTTGGATGACCGCGTACATCGTTCCTCCAGCGCCCGCGACACGCGTCGACCCGTGAAGGGCTGGGCGCAACAAAAATTTAAGCTGGGCGGATGCTTCTCCTCGACGGGATGGCCCGGCAGGAGGGTCCCGGAGACGCGCGGGACGGGCAGAATCGCCAAACCAGACTAGTTTATCGGGAACGGCGAGGGCGGTCAACCAACGCCTGGGGGACCAGGCAGTATCGACATATAAGAACGGCCGGCGTTGGGAGCGAAAGCCTAGAAGCTGGCGCCGCCGCTGTTGGGCTGGTTGCTGACGATTTCCTTACCGCCGCTGCGGCCGATGACGTAGGAAGGGCCGGGGAGCGAAGGGCGGGACTCGGGTGTAGTCCAGAGCCAGACGCGCGGAGCGCCGCTCCACAGGGCGCTGAGGCGGGCGGCGTCGATGAAGACCGGCGGCTGGGGCGGGATGGGGGGATAGCCCCCCGGGGCGTTGCCGGGCTCGTTCAGGATGAGCACGGGACGGTCGAGATAGAAGGCCATGGAGGAGGCGCTTTCGAAGGGGCCGTTGACGACGATGGTGTCGGTGGGCTGGATCTCGGGCCTGATGGCTTCGGCGAGGATCTCGGAGGAAAGCACGGGGGAGAACGTATTGAGCGCGAGGTGGGCAGCAATGAGGATGGCGACGATCATACCGGCGAGAAAGCAATTGGCGACGCGGGCATTGTCGCGGAGGCGAAACCACAATCCGCCGGAGACGCCGACGAGCAGAGCGGCCAGGGTGATGGCGAGAGGGACCCTGAAGGCGCCCATAGCGGCGTGGGAGAGGCTGGAGAAATAGCCGAAGAAGACGGCGTGGTGCGCGGGGTTGCTGCGCAGGACGGTGGCGATGTCGACGCCAGAGGAGAGTGGGGGTGCGGTGAAGAGGTTCCAGGCAACGAAGGCGGCGGCAGCGAGCCCGGCGAAGAAGAGAATGGCGGCAGAGATGCGGCCCTGGTGGTGAGGGAGGGATTCGTCTTCGGCCAGCCAACCTCCGGCGAGCAGAGCCATGGGCGGCAGGGCGGTAAGGAGGTTGAACTGCTGGCGGGCGGTGCAGCTGAAGAAGACGAGGACGACGCCGATCCAGAGAAGGCAAAAGAGGCGCGCCTGGCGGCGGCGATGGGGATCGGGGGAGTCGCCGATGCGAAGGGCGCGCAGAGAGAAGACGCACCAGGGAACGATCCAGAGCAAAAGCAGGGGCCAGAAGACGAAGAGGGGAACGCGTTCTCCCTGCCACTGCGGCATGAGGACGCCGAGGCGGGCGTGGCCGGAGGCGATGCGGGAGGCGATATGCCAGGGCAGGACGATGGCCAGAAAGACCAGAACCGAGGGGAACGCCTGCCAGCGGAGAAGGTGCCGCGTCTGGCCGGTGGCAAGCAGGAAGAGGAGGGCGATCAGGACGGGGAAGAGGACGCCGGGCAATCCCTCGCTAAGCACACCGAGAGCGCAGGCGGCGCCAAAGCCGAGGGCGGAACCGAGGCGGTGTTTTTCCTGGCTGAGGGAGCGCCAGAAGAAGTTGAGGGCGAGCGTGGTCCAGAGGCAGAGAAAGACGTCGCGCAGCAGGAGGTGAGCGAAGAGAAAGACGCCGCAGGAGGTGATGAGCGCGAGGGCGGAGTAGAAGGCGGCGGCCGGGGAGCGGAAAAGGCGGCGGCCGAGAGAGAAGGTCGCGATGAAGAGGGCGAGGGCGGCGAGCGCGACCGGGAGGCGCGCGGCCCAGTCGCTGATGCCGAAGAGGCCAAAGCTGCAGGCGACGGTCCAGTAGAGCAGAGGGGGATGCTGGGCCCAGGGGAGTCCGTTGGCGTAAGGGGTGATCCAGTGATCGCCGACCAGCATTTCGCGGGCGATTTCCGCGGTGAGGCCGTCAGCGCCGTCGAGCAGGGGGGGCTTGACGAGGGAAAACGAAGCGTAGAGAAGGACCCACAACCCGAGCAGCGGAAAGACGAAACGCTTGGCCGTGCGCAGGGTGGTCATTCGTACCGATTATAGAAGGGGGCCAGGCGGGGTGATGGCGGGTGGAGGGCGTGGCTGCGAGCCGGGGATCAGGCGCGGAGGGCCTGGGAGGTCCAGCGAAGAGACTCGAGATATGTGGCGGCAACGAAGCTTTCGCGAAGGCCGAGGGCGCGCTGGAGGTCCTCGCAGTGACGCCAGTCGCAGGTTTCGAGGCAAAGGGCCAGATCGAGTGCGCGGCGGAGAGCGCAAGGCTTGCCCAGAAGGGCGTCCTTCATGTTGGAGTCGAGGGGGAGGGCGGTAAGGATGCGCTGCATGGGAATTTCGAGGAGAACGTCGAGAAGAGACAACATGCCGACGAGGTAGAGCTGCGCGGGCGGCTGGTCGAGGCTGGGGGCGAGCAACTCGCAGAAGCGGGCGCGGACCAGAGCCATGGCAGCCACGGTGGGGGCGCGGTCGCCGGCCATGACGCCGGCGATGGCGATGGTGACCATCCGGCGCACGGCGTCTTCGCCGACCATGAGCAGGGCTTCGTGGAGAGAGGTAATTTCGCGGAGACAGACATGGAGGGGCGAGTTGGCGAGGCGCAGGATCCGGTAACAGAGGGAGGCGTCCGCGAGGACAAGATTCTCGATTTCGCGAAGGTCGGTCGGGGTGCGGTTGAGGGCGGCGAGCAGGCGGAGCCAGACAGCGCCATTCTGGGGAAGAGCCCGGGAGGAGACGATGACCGGGCGGGAGAAGAAATAGCCCTGAAAGAGGGAACATCCTTCGGAGCGGGCGACGAGCATCTCCTCTTTGCTTTCGATCTTCTCGGCGAGGAAGCGGGATTTGGAACCGGCGGCCATGGCGTAGATCTGTTTGCGGGCGCGGGCATCGGAGGCGAGGAAGTCGATCTTGATGAAGTCGGCGAATTCGAGCAGCGGCTGGCGGGAAGGGAGGGGGGCGAAATCGTCGAGGGCAAAGCGGTAGCCCTGGGCGCGGAGAGAGCGAAGGCTGTCGATCAGCTGGGGGTCGGGTTCAATGGTTTCAAGGATTTCGAGGACGGTATTTTCCGGAGGAAGGAGGGTGCAGGTTCCATCGAGCAGAGCGTCGCGGGTGCAATTGACGAAAGCCTGGCCTTCGTTGGCGGCGGGAATCAGCATGAGCCAGTGGTCGACCACTTCGCGGGTGGCCTGTTCGGGATCGCCGGAGAAGGCGTTGAGGCCGCCGGAGCGGGAAAGGAGCTCGTAGCCGAAGAGGCGGCCATGGGCGTCGACGATGGGCTGGCGTCCGAGGAGGCGCAAGGGGGCGGAGGCGCTGGTGGGGGTTGGTTCGTGGAGCGGCAGGAGTTGAGTTTTGCCGGACATGGGCGCGCGCCTGATCCAGAGGACTGGCACGCGAGGCGTTTGCGTAATCCGGAGGACCTTGCCTGGTTCTGCTGTGTTATCGGCAACGGAGGGCGGCAGCTTCAGTGGAAAGGGAAAGATTTCTGATCGGGCGGGCCGAGGTGGCTGGGCTGGTTGGCGGGGTTAGGACGCCGGGGTTAGGGCGCCGGGGGCGAGCCGAGGCTGGGCGCTCAGCGGCCGATCAGACGGGGAGTTCGTTTCCCATCATGAGGGAGGCCCAGCGGAGGGCTTCGACGTAGAAGCCGGCGACGGCCCCTTCGGCGAGGCCGAGGGAATGCTGTAACTCTTCGCACTGCTGCCAGTCGCAGGCTTCGAGATGGCGGACAAGGGCGAGGGCGCGGCCGGCAGCGGTCGAGTCGCCGGTGAGAGCGGATTTCATCGCGGGACTGATGGGAAGGGAAGCAAGGATCCGATCGAGGCAGGTTTCGAGAAGCGCGTCGAGGAGAGAGAGGATGCCGAGGAGGTAAAGCTGGGAGGGCTGCTCGGAGAGCAGGGGGGCGAGCAGTTCGCAGAAGCGGGCGCGAGAGAGGGCCATGGAGAGAAGCGCGGGGGAGCGGTGGGCGGCGAGGGCGCCGGCCATGGCGACGGTGACGAGGCGGCGTACGGCGTCGTCGCCGACCAGGAGCAGAGCTTCGCGGACGGAGGTGATGATGGCGGGGTGTCCCTGCAGGGCGGAGTTGGCGAGGCGGAGGACGCGAAAGCAGAGCGAGGGGTCTCCCGAGATCAGTTTTTCGACTTTGCGCAGGTCGGAAGGGATGCGATGGAGCGCGCCGAGCAGGCTGAGATAGACGGCGCTGTTCTGAGGAATGGAGCGGGATGAAAACAGGACGGGCTGGCAGATAAAGCTGCCCTGAAAGAGGGAGCAGCCTTCGG
Source organism: Acidobacteriaceae bacterium (assembly GCA_049679565.1). Lineage (GTDB taxonomy): Bacteria > Acidobacteriota > Terriglobia > Terriglobales > Acidobacteriaceae > Palsa-343. Next base: position 15,757 of record JBAUGH010000706.1, on the reverse strand, counting down.
CGAGGGCGATGCGCATCTGGACCTCGGCCTCGATCTTCTCGGCGAGGAAGCGGGTGCGGGTGGGGTCGACCATGCTGAAGAGCGCGCGGCGCTGCAGATGGCCGGTTTGGGGGAAGTCGATGCGGATGAGATCGGCAAAGTCGAGAAAGGGCGAGCCGGGGTGGAGGGCGAGGGCGCGGTCCAGCGCAATGCGGTAGCCGAGTTGTTGGAGATCGCTGCAGGAGGCGAGCAAAGCGGGATCGGGAGCGAGATCGGCGGGAATGACGAGAAAGGTGTTGTCCGGAGGAAGCAGGGTGACCAGGCGATCGACGATGGCCCCGCGGGTACAACGAACGAAGGCGTAGCCCTGGTTGGGGGCAGCGATGAGCAGGAGCCAGTGGTCGACAGCTTCGCGCGTAATCTGCTCCGGATCGTCGGTAACGCGCAGCATTTTTTCGGGGCGAAGGAGGAGTTCGTAACCGAAGAGGCGGCAGCGGGCATCGACGATGGGCTGGCGTCCGAGGAAACGGCTGGGCGCGAGCAGGCGAGCGCGCTGGTCGGCGGCTGTTTCGGGGGCTTCGGATTGCAGGGGCGCGAGCACGGCGGTTATGGTTCGCAGGCGGCCCGGCGCGAGGATCGTGCCGGCCGGCGATCTGTCCTCTTTATCGGCGCTGCGGCCGCCGGCATCAGGAGGGCCGGCTGGGGGCCGGCGTTTCCCCGGGGGAGGCAGGGTGGCGGGACGATCCGGAATCACGCCGCTGGTCTCCGGTACACTGCTGAAAGCTTTCGATGACGAGGATTCCAGGCTCCCACCGGCTGCGCAAATTCCGCTTCGAGCGACCGCAGAAGATTGCTGCGGCGCTGCTGCTTCTGCTGCTGGGGGAGTGTCTGTGGGTGAGCGCGCAGCGGCCTCTTTCGGAGACCGATTATGAGTTTGCGCGGTGCGGCCGGGAGATGTGGGAGCAGCCCTCTTCGCTGGCCGGCTATTTCACTACATGCGGCAATATTCACGACGGGACGCTGGCCTATCGCGCGGCGGGACTGCCGCTGACGCTGGAGCGGATCGCTGCCGGGCAGGCGGAGACAGCTTCCACGTGGGAGATGCGGCACGAAGTGGGCGCGATCAAACTGGTTCTGCGGCTGCCGTTCATGCTGGCCGGGCTGGCGCTGGGGGCCTCGCTATGGTGGGTGACGCGGCGGCTTTTCGGCAACGAAGGAGGATACATCTCTTTGGCGCTCTACTGCGGCATGCCGGCAGTGGTGCGGGCATCGACGGTGCCGAACAACGAGATGCTGGCCGCGCTGGGAATGTTCTCGGCCATTTACACGGCGATCGGGGTGGGGCATGCGCTGCAGGGACCGAGGAGCAAGTGGCGGCCGCGGATTGTGCTGCTGACGGCGGCGCTGGGATTCACGGCGGCGGCGCATGTCGCGGCGTTTCTTGTGGCCCTGTTTTTCGCCGTAGCCCTGATGGCGTGGGCCGCCGAGGGGCGGCGGGCCTACATTCCGACGCTGCTGATTGTGTGGGTGCTGGGCGCGTTCTTCCTGCTCTTCGCGTCGTACAACTTTCGTCCCGATGCGTTCAGCTACGTTTTCCGGAGCGCGGCAGGGCGGATGTGGGTTTCGCTGGACGGGGCGGAGTGGTTTTTCCGGAATCCGGGGAACGCGGCGTTTGCGATAGCGCTGCTGGGGTCGCTGGCGCTGTACGTGGTTTCGCGGCGTTCGCGGTATTTCGGCAACACGACGCCACTGGTGGTGGGTATTCCGGTGATGCTGCTGGTGACGACGGGCGTCGAGTCGGAGCCGTGGCTGTGGGCGCTGCCCTTTCTGATTGCGTTCGTGGGCGGAGTGTTCGCGGATGCCCTGGAGACACGGTGGCGGAAGGCTTTCGTGTGGGCGACGTGGGTGGTGGTGGTGGCGCAGACGGGGCTGTGTCTGGCGAGTTTGCCGGGGATGACCGGGTAGGAAAGCTCCTGCCGGGCCAGTGCCAAGTAGCGCCAATGATGAAAAAGTCGGGAATTGAACCGCAGGCGGCGCCGAGTCAGGCAGCGTTTTACCGGGGTTTGCGGGTCTTAAGCACATCACAGAAAGGCCCCGGCCCTGCTTCATTCCGGATCTCCGGGCTCTGAGGTTCCTGTTCATGAGTGGTATCACCCGCAGTACGACGGTGCGAGCGACCGTGTCATCGCTGTTTCAGGCAGTGCAGGGCCGGCTCGGTGTGAGCGTCATACCCTCGCACTTTTATTTTCCGGTGCCGAATCTTAAATCGTTCCGCGGCAAGAACTGGGCAGCATGCCGTCCATGCGCGGCGGTTGATTTCCGCTTGCAGGAGCAGTTGCAGCGGCTGCGGGTGGAGTTGGCGCCATTCGTGGCCGAGTGCGAGTTCCCCGAGCGCGGCACCGGCGACCGCCATCAATTTCATTTCAACAACGGATTCTTTGAACGGGTGGACGCCGAAGTGGCCTACGCTTTCGTCCGGCAGCGCAGGCCGAAGCGGGTGGTCGAGGTGGGGAGCGGCCACAGCACCCTGCTGCTGGCGAGCGCGCTGAAGAAAAACGCGGAGGAGGGATTTCCGGGCGAGCTGACCAGCATCGAGCCGCATCCTGCAGGGTTTCTGAGAAACAGTCCGGAGCTGACGACGCTGATCCAGGCCCCGGTGCAGCAGGTGCCGCTGACGGTCTTCCGCTCGCTCGAGGATGGGGATATTCTGTTCATCGATTCGACGCATGTGGTCTCGATGGACAGCGATGTGGTTTTCGAGTGTCTGCGGATTCTTCCGGAGCTGGCGCCGGGAGTGCTTGTACATTTCCATGACATTTTCACTCCGCTGGATTATCCGAAGAAGTTTGTGATGACGAACCTGTGCTTCTGGACCGAGCAATATATGCTGGAAGCCTTTCTATCGTTCAACGACAGGTTTCGCGTGGTGTGGTCGGCGAGCGCACTGCAGCAATCTCACGCGGACGCGCTGCGGCAGGCGTTCCCGGGGTGGGAAGGCAGCTTTACGAGAATGCCGGCCAACCTGAAGGTATTTGCTCCAACGCTGGACGGGAGGAACGTGTGGCCGTGCAGTTTCTGGATTGAGAGAGCGTGAGTCAGCGGGCAGCGGGGATGGGGTCGGGGCTGGGCGCTGCCGGTGATTCCTCGCGCAGCTCGCGGACGCGCTCGCCGATGGCGTACTTCAGCTTGTCGACGCCGAGGCCAGTGACGGCGGAGATGGCGTAGAAGGGCAGTTTGCGGCGCTTCGCCATGGTTTCCAGCTTCTTCAGTTTTTTGGGGTTGGCGACGTCGGCTTTGGAGGCGACGACGATCATGGGCTTCTCGTCGAGGCCATGACCGAAGCTCTTCAGCTCGCCCATGATGACGCGGAAGTCTTCGACAGGATCGGGGCGGGTGCTCGAGTCGGATACATCGACGAGGTGGACGAGGAGGCGGGTGCGTTCGATATGGCGGAGGAACTGGGTGCCGAGGCCGGCGCCGAGGTGTGCGCCCTCGATGAGGCCGGGGATGTCGGCGACGACGTAGCTTTCCTCGTAGGGCGCATCGCCGATGGTAACGACGCCGAGCTGAGGCTCGAGGGTAGTGAAGGGGTAGTCGGCAATTTTGGGGCGAGCGGCGGAGATGCGGGAAATCAGCGTGGATTTGCCGACGTTGGGGTAGCCGACGAGGCCGACATCAGCGAGGACACGGAGTTCGAGGCGGTAGGCTCGCTCTTCGCCGGAGCGGCCCAGCTCGTGCTCGCGTGGGGCCTGATGGGTGGAAGTGGCGAAGTGCTGGTTGCCGCGTCCGCCGCGTCCGCCGCGAGCGATGACGACGCGCTCGTCAGGGCGGGTGAAGTCGTGGATCAGCTCGCCGGTTTCGGCGTCGAAGAGCATGGCGCCGAGGGGAACTTTCAGGATGGTGTCTTTGCCGTCGCGGCCGGTGCAGTTGGACCCCATGCCGTGTTCGCCGCGTTCGCCTTTGTGCTCGGGGTTGTAGCGGAAGTAGATGAGGGTGTTGTGGCGCTGACTGGCTTCGAGGATGATGCTGCCGCCGTGGCCGCCGTCGCCGCCGGAAGGTCCGCCGCGGGGGACGAACTTTTCCCGGCGAAAAGCCATGCAACCATTACCCCCGTCACCGGCTTTCACCCGAATTTTGGCTTCGTCGATAAACATTCGCTCCTCTTAGTGTAGCCAAAGCGATAGCCTGGACTCACCTTCCGGAAATTGCGTCCGGGCCGGCGTGGTCGCCGGTCCAGTTGCACGAAGAGGAAACGTGCGCCTCCCCTATGGAGCTCGGGCCCCTGTTGCAGGGATGCTGATGGTCCTGGCGGCGGCGGTGTGTGCGGGGCAGACGGACCTGGGGGGCTCGGTTGCAGGAAGAGTGGTGGGCCCGGACGGAGGCGGCGTGCGCGGCGCCGCGGTGCGGCTGGAAGACGCGGCCAGCGGGGAACACAGCGATGCCGTCTCGAGCGCAGCGGGGGAGTTTGTTTTCGAGGATGTGACGCCGGGGCGCTACACGCTGCGGGTGCGTTCGAGCGGGCTGTCGGACTTTGAAGCGGACAATTTGACCGTGGGGCCGGGGAGCGGGATGAGGCTGAATGCGCAGCTTGCGCCGGTCATCCTGCACCGAACGGTGCTGGTGGATGGGCGGCGGAACAGGGAGGGAGATGCTCAGGATGAGGCGGCTCGCTCCGGTCTGGACGAGGCGCCCAATAACGGTCAGCACTGGTCGGCGCTGGCAGCGCTGTTCGGCGGGGGGGCGGCGGAGGGGGATGGCAGCGAAAATTTTCGCGGTCTCAGCCCGGCGCTGGAAAGCATCATGGTGGACGGCACGGATCACACCCTGGCGTTTCGCGGGCATGAGCGGGGGACAGGCACGGGGGGTGGGGGCGGCGCAGGGTATGCAACCGGGCAGTCGGCGGTAGCGACATTCCAAACGAGCGGAGGCGGCATTTCGCCGCAATCGGGGCGCGGGGCAGGCGGGGCGATGAACGCCGTGACGAAGAGCGGGTCGAACCACATGCACGGGCAGGGCGTGTTCTACGACCGCGGGGCAATCGGGCAGGCCTTCAACGCCTACAGCAAGACGATGCAACTGGAGCCCGCGGGCACCACGGTGACCGCCGGGGGGCAGCCGGTGATGTATCTGAACGGCCAGCCGGTGACGTATGTCGAGGTTCCGTATCACGCGCCTGACCGGCGGGAGGAATGGGAGGTGTCCGCGGGCGGACCCATCCGACGGGATCGGGTGTTCTGGTTTTTCTCGTGGGAGCAACACGAGCGGCACGATCCGGCGGTGGCGCGGGCGAACGAGCCGGAGGTGTTTTTTGCTCCGCCCTCGGCGGCGACGCTGACCACGCTGGAGGGCCGGATCGCGGCAAGCACGAATCCGATCGCGAAGAACTGCGGAGCGGGAGCGGGCGGCGGATCGGGGTCGACAGCGGCGGCGGCCTGCGCGTATGCGACGGTGGTGAATGACCTGAATGGCATGCTGGGGACGGTGCCGCGCTCGGCGCGGCAGACGAACGTCTTCCCGAAGATCAACTGGCGGATCGACCGGCGCAACAATCTGGTCCTCGAGTACAACATGATGCGCAGAACTGCGCCGGGTGGGGCGCTGAGCGGGGCGTCGGAGACGGACGCGGTGGGGAGCTTCGGGAACAGCTCGACCAGCGACGACGGGGCGATTGCCCGCTGGGATTACTTTGCGACGCCGCGCCTGCTGAGCAGCGCGCGGGTGCAGTGGAGCCGCGATGTGCTGGCGCAGTCCCCGGGGCCGACCAGCGCATTCGAGCAGCCGCTGGCGAACAACGCCTGGGGACTGCCACCGGAGGTTTCGATTGACCGCAGCGAGGGCTTCAGTTTCGGAACGCTGTCGTCTGTGAACAAGCGGGAATATCCGGCCGAGACGCGGGAGCAGTTCGTGGAAGCGCTGACGTGGATGCGGGGCCGGAACGCGATGCGCTTCGGCTACGACTACAACCACGTCACCGACGCGCTGGAGGGCATCAACGGAGAAAATGGAGCTTACAGCTACGCGACGATGGGGGACTTTATCGCGGATCTGCTGGCGCCGGACAGCTGCGATGGAACCACGTCAGGGACCGGCCACGATCCCTGCTATACGCGATTTCGGCAGACGGTGGGGCCTCCCAACTGGAGCTTCGAAACGGCGGACTATGCGGGCTACGCCGCCGAGGAGTGGAAACCGGCAGCGAGGCTGACGCTGACGCTGGGGGGGCGCTACGAATATGAGAGGTTGCCGGACACAAATACGGCGCTGGTGAACGCGGACATTCCGGAAACTGCGCGTTTGCCGCATGATCGGGATGAACTCGCGCCGCACGCCGGTGTCGCATGGGATGTTTTCGGCCATGGTCGAACGGTGTTGCGCGGCGGATACGGGTTATTTTTCGCGCGAGTGCCGAACGCGACGGTGTTCAGCGCGCTGACCTCGACGGGATCGGCGCAGTCGGCGCGGACTTACACTTATCGACCGCTGGACGAGGGGGCGCCGGCGTTTCCGCACGTGTTCGCCAGCGATGAAACGCCCTTTGTCGATCTGCAGGCTCCGGATCAGGAATCGACGGCGCCCGATGCCGGGTATTTCGATTCTCGGTTCCGGCATCCGCAGATCAACCAGGCAGAGATGGTGCTGGAGCAGGCAATTGGAGCGCGGACGGTGCTGACAGTGACGGGGATGGCAACGGACGGGCACGATTTGACGCAGTTTGTGGATACCAATATCGATCTGAACGCGACGGCGATGATGTTCTACAGCGTGACCGCTCCGGGAAACGGGGGGAATGCGGGACCGCTGGCGGGGGCGGCGAGCGGGGTGAGCGGCTACACCAATGTCGTTTACGCACCGCAGAGGTTTTACTACCAGCGGCTCAATCCGGCGTACGGTGCGATCACGGACATGGTCAGCGAAACGAATTCGAGCTATCGCGGCGCGATGGTGCGGCTGACGCGGCGATTGTCACGAACGCTGATGGTCAATGCGGCCTACACATGGGGGCACGCGATCGACGATGGCCAGAACGAGGCGACCTTCGCCGAGCGGAATGACGTGTACGATCCGGCGGATCTGCGGCTGGAGCACGGAACGTCGAATTTCGATGTGCGGCAGCGGGTCGCCGGAGCGGTGGTGGTGCGCGAACCGTGGCGGCTGCGCGGGGCCGAGGGACTGCTGCTGGGCGGGTATGCGCTGGCTGCCACCGGCCAGTGGCGAACGGGGCTGCCCTATTCAATGCGGACGATGGGTGCGGTTCCGACGCCGTCCTGTTCGTACGCGAACTGGCTGAATGCCGGCGGGCCGAACGGCGGAGGCGATTGCCTCAGGCAGGTGACGCAACCGGATGAGACGTTCACTACGGGTCTGGCCGGCGAGGCGGTGCCGATTCCCGGTCTGGGCGCGAGCCTGAACGGATCGGGAGGCGAAGACCTGATTCCCCCAATCGGGCGGAATGCCTTTCGCTACCCCGCTACTGTGAACCTGGACCTTCGTCTGACGAAGCACATTCATCTCAGCGATCGAACCGCACTGGACCTGATGGGTGAGGCGTTCAATGCCCTAAACCACCAAAACGTCACGAATCTGCAAACGATTGGGTATCGGGTGAGCAATGACACGACCCATCCCAACATGGGGACGCTCACGTGGCAGAGCGGTATGAAGCCGGGAACAGAGACGGTGCTGACGGACGGCGCGACGGAGACGGAATACGTCTTCGATCCAACCGCAGCTTTTGGGAACGCGACGAATGCGAACAGCAGCGTTGCGGGGCGGGAGCGGGAGATTCAGGCGGGGATGCGGCTGGTTTTCTAAAGCGGATTCTTGTCCGCGCCTCCGGAAATCTGTAGCCGCCACGGATCGTTTTCCACAACAAAAACGTGAGGGCGGGCGAGATTCTCCGAGATTTTCCAGAACGAAGGATGTTCTGATTAACACGACGTTTACCGGAATCTGTCACCGTAGACATCGATCAAGGTCGATCCCCAGCGTGAAGACCCAGCGGTTCTCCCCTGAACCCGGTGGCAAAGTCAACTTTCTTTTTTGAGGCCAAACTCATGAGGAAGCTCTTCAGCGTTCGCGCGCTTTTGGCGTGCTGCCTTCTTGTTTCCAGCCTTCTGACGATTCCAGGCGCCTCGGCCCAGCAAACCCTGGGCAGCCTGAACGGGACGGTCACCGATGTCTCGGGGGCGTCACTGTCGGGCGCGACCATTACGGTGGTCAGCGAACAGACCGGACTGACGCGTTCCACGAAGGCCCAAAGGAACGGGTACTGGGAAATTCTCAATCTCCCGGTAGGCAGCTATCGGGTGAGGGTGCAGCAGGAGAACTTTCAGACGACAGAGTTTCCGGGGATCGCGGTGAGTGAGAGCCGGGCGACGACGATTAACGCCTCGCTGAAGCCGGGGCAGGTGTCGGAGTCGGTGACAGTATCGGCGAATCCGCTGCTCAACGCGACGGATACGACGAACGGCTACACCCTGGACAAGACGCAGATCATGCAGACGCCGCTGGCGACGGGCAGCTTCACGCAGCTGGCGATTATGGCGCCGGGAGTGAGCTCGCAGCTGCTGTCGGGAATCGGCACGGACGCGGGACTGGGGAACCAGCCGATCTGGTCGAACGGGCAGCGGGCGACGAGCAATACGTTCACGGTGAACGGAGTCGATGTCACGAACCTCTTTAACGGGCAAAGTTCGAGCCAGGACGAGTCGCAGCGGTATCAGTTCAACATCGGCGAGGGGGCGTCGACGGGCGGGCAATATCAGGACAACATTTCGGTGTACGGGTCCAACGGCAACGGCCTGGCATCGCCGCCGCCGGAGTTCATGCAGGAGATCGCGGTGACCACGTCGATGTACGACGCCGAGCAGGGGCAGACCAGCGGGGCGCACGTGGACATCAACACCAGCAGCGGAACGAATGCGTATCACGGGCAGATATACGCGCAGTTGGGCAACAACTTCATGAACGCCGATCCGTTTTTCTATAAGCAGGATGTGCTGCTGGGGACGCTTCCCGCGTACGAGGAAGATCCGCAGCTGCACCGCTGGGTTACGGGGGCGACGCTGGGCGGCCCGATCGTGAAGAACAAGCTGTTCTTCTTCCTCGGGTATCAGCATCTGTACGACTCGGATCAGACGGGTGCGCTGTCGCAGTTCCAGGTGCCTTCGGGGCTGACGGACGACCGAAGCTCGACGGGCATCAGCAACGCGCTTTGCAGCTACTACGCCGCGACCAGCGGGTATAGTTCCGCCTCACAGAACTGCGCCTCAAACGGGACGCAAAACTACCCCAGCAGCAAATGGAACTCGGCAGCGGTGGGCTTGTTGAATGCCAAGCTTCCGAACGGCAATTTCCTGATTCCGTCGGCCGATGCGAATGCGCAATCGCAGCTGGAGAACAAGCAGCCGGACGTGACCATCGTGGGCACATCGGTGTTCAAGGGGGATCAGGCTGACGCCACGATGGATTTCAATGCGACGGGCAGCGACCATCTGTCCGCCAAGTACTTCTACCAGCACATGCCGACGGTGAGCCCGTTCGCGTCCTCGAACACGGAGGGGTTTCCGGAGAACGAAGACACGGGGGCGCAGGTGGCTTCGCTGACCAACTCGATCATGCTGGGACCGCGGATTAACTGGGCGCAGCAGGTCGGGTTCTCGCGGCAGAAGGTGTACAGCGACTTTTCGACGGCGCTGCAGGCATCGGATGTGGGCATCTCGGCGCCGGGCAACAATTTTCCGGGCCTCGAAGTGGTGGATTTCGCCGAGGACAACTCCAACTCCCTGACCGGGAAAGTGGGGCCTTCGAATACCGATAATTTCTTCGACCAGGGCTATTTTGAAAACCGGCTGTCGCCGTCTTCGACGGTGATTTTCTCTCTGGGCAAACACACTGTGAGCGTGGGCTTCAATTACGGCTACAACCAGCTCAATATCGAGAATAATGTCGAGAATCATTCCCAGCTGGAAACGAAGACATTTACGAGTTTCCTGACCGGGAAGCTGGCCGAGGGGACGGTGCTGGAGGGCAGCTCGAATCGCTATTACCGATCGAACGATGCCGGCGCGTTTGCCATGGATAAGTGGCAGATCCTGCCGAACGTGAGCATCACGGCAGGGGTGCGCTACGACCTGGACGGGCCGTTCAGCGAGAAGAATGGAGCTCTGTTCAACTTCGATCCGGCGCTGTTCTCGGCAACGGACAGCGCGGTGACCAACACGGGTTTCATCGTGGCGGGCAACAACAAGCAATATGGAACGTCGGGGGTGAGCGATTCGACGCTGAAGGGCCGGCAGTGGGGCATTGCGCCGCGGATTGGCGTGGCCTGGTCGCCGAAGCAGTTTAACGGCAAGGTGGTGTGGCGGGCCGGAGCGGGCATCTATTACGACCGCGGCGAGTACTTCCAGTATCTGTCGCCTCCGGCTGGTTCGGGGATCAGCGGACCGTTTGGGGTGACGCAGGAAGCGCCGTTTGCCGCGTTTACGGACGCGACGGGAAAACTGAACGCGCCCTTTCCAACGATCGTGCCGCCGACAACACCTGCGACTCTGGCCGCGACGATGCCGACGATTGACTCAATGGAGAGCGCGTGTACGGCGGCCAACGAGTACCAGGGCAATGATCTTGCGGGTTACAACTGCAACGACGGCGTGCCCGACGGCCCGCTGGTGATCGGCAATTACGGCATCAACAACGTGCTGCCCTACACGGAAGACTGGATGCTGGACATGCAGTGGCAGCCGCGGAATGACATGTCCATCGACCTCGGCTATGTGGGAAACCGGGGCAAGCATGCGGTGATTCCGATTCCGTTCAACGAGCCGGGGATTGCGACGACCAGCCACCCGATCAACGGACAGACCTACTCGTACGGATTGCAGGTGCTGAGCCCTACGGCAACCGATGCGTACGGCAATCCGCTGCCCATGGCCAACGAGCCGTATGACACGTTCAGCGGCGGGAACACCGATATGCGGGTGCCGTATGTGGGTTACGATCCGAACTCGACGACGTTCGAGACGGTGGGAATCTCGGCCTACGATGCTCTGCAGGCGCAGCTGACGAAGCGGATGTCGCACGGGGTGCAGATCGGCGCTTCCTACACCTGGTCGCACACCCTGGACGAGCAGAGCGACCTGGGGCTGTTCTTCACCGGAGACAACCCCGACGATCTGCGATCGTCGTACACGGACGCGGACTTCGATCAGACCAACACGCTCTCGATCAACTTTATTTTGCGGGTACCGAACGCTGTCCGGGATCGGCACAACTGGGCCAGCTACTTCACCAATGACTGGTCGCTGCTGGGCATTGCGAGCCTCGACAGCGGGCAGCCGTACAGTATCTACGACTATTCCGGATCGGTGGGCAGCGAATATTTCGGAGGCAACATCGAGCTGGTCAATCCGGTGCTGCCGATCAAGCCGGGACTGAGGCCGTCCCAGGTAAAGACGGGGCATTCGGGCGCTTATACCTATGGGAGCCCCAACGGGAACGGCGGGGTAACCTCGAATTATGTGCCGGCGCTGAACGCAGATGACTTCTACATTCCGCTGGTGGCGCAGGGTGTGAACGGGGTGCCTCCGTGCGACACCACGACCGCAGGGGGCAACGCCGGTCCTGGAGGCGGCCCGCTGTGCGACGTGTTCGAGACGGACTTTGTGCCGGGCCAGCGCAACATCTTCCGCCAGTCGTTCCAGAAACAGGCGAACGTTGCCCTGCAGAAAGATGTCCATATTACGGAACGGTGGGATCTGAACTACCAGTTCGAGGTCTTCAACGTGACGAACACGCCGAGCTTCGATGTGCCGACGAATGAAATCACACTGAATCCGAACTATGACGAGATCAGTTACGTAAACGGCCAGATCGAGGGCGAGTATGGCTACGGGCATCAGGTGCAGCCGGGCCCCAGCAATTCGGTGACGACACCGAGCGGGACGGCGAGCTGCCAGGGAGCTTCGACGAACTGCGCGTACGAGCTGTACACGGTGCCGGGCGCGAAAAGCAACAAGCTGGGTGTGGTGACGGATACCATCGGCAGCCAGCGGCTGGTGGAAATGTCGATGCACCTGACATTCTGAGCGGCTATCTTCTTGTTGGGATTGAGCCGCCGGGGCAGCACGAGCTGCTCCGGCGGGTTCTTCCGCAAGCCGAGCAGTACCGTCGTGCGGATTCAGGTAACAGCAACGGTCCTCATTTTCCACAAGCGTGGAAAACATAGCCCTTGGGGGACACGATTATCCGTGCTGTAATCAAACGGTAATCAACTCCTGAGAACCTGAGTTCGCCACTCCAGGCGGATATGTTGATGATCCTGGGCGCTGCGGGAGCCATCCGGCGAGCGCCGCGGGACGTTTGCGGTGGGTTTTGCAGAAGAGCTTAAGTCTATTGGGCGCGAGCCGACCGGAAAGACGAGTCTCCGCGCACCGAGAAAACGGGCAAGAGAACTGCAGGGGAGCCAATATGCGCAATCGCTGTTACGAAATCCTGTCCAGGGCGAGTCTGGTCCTGGTTCTGAGTCTGCTGCTGGGCGGATTCGCACCCTTCGCGCGCGCCCAGTCGACCACGGCCGGCGCTATAGCGGGAACGGTATTCGACAGTTCGGGAGCGGTGGTCAGCGGCGCTTCCGTCAAAATCGTGAACACAGCGACGAATGCCACGATTTCGCTGACCAGCGACACCAGCGGGTTCTTTAAAGCGCCGCTGCTGCCACCGGGAACCTATTCGGTGAGCTTTTCGTCCTCCGGGTTCGGGACTTTCAAGGCCGATAACACCATCGTGCAGGTTGGCCAGGTGACCACGCTGGAACCGCACCTGACGGTAGCGGCGACGTCGGCCTCGGTAGTGGTGACAGAACAGACGCCGGCGCTGAATCTGGAATCGCCGGACCTGAGCGCGACACTCAACGAGCGGGCGCTGAATTCCATTCCCATGAATAATCGGCGCTGGTCGAGCCTGGCGATGACCACCCCGGCGGTGGTGCCGGATACGAACGGGTTCGGACTGGTAAGCGTCCGCGGCATCAGCACGGTTCTCAACAACGTGGAAATCGATGGGGCCGATGATAACCAGGCCTACTACGCGGAAGAGCGGGGACGGACGCGTGAGGCTTATTCGACGTCGGCGAGCGCGGTGCGTGAATTTGCGGTGAACACCGGGGTGTATTCGGCAGAATATGGCCGGGCTGCCGGCGGGGTGATCACATCGGTCACCAAGAGCGGCACCAACCAGTTGCATGGGACCGCGTATCTGTGGGACAGGGAAAGCAACTGGGCGGCTTACAACGACTACACGAAGGTGTTCGTGGCCGACCCGACTACGGGGGTTTACGCCCAGCAGCACATCAAGCCGGAGGATCTCCGCAAGATTTACGGCTTCACGGCGGGCGGGGCACTCATCAAGGACAAGCTGTTCTGGATCTACACCTACGATCAGCACACGCACGTTTTCCCGGGCACGGGGATTCCGACGAATCCGAATGCCTTTTACGCACTGCCGTCGGCGGCCCTTCCAACGGGCAGCTCGTGCAATCTGGCGACGGGGTATGAAACGACCGGCACCGGCTCGAGCGCCGATGCGAACTACACACTGGACAGCCAGGCCTGCACGCTGGCCGCGCGCCAGGGCCTGACCTCCTACGGGGCCGGCGCCAGCGCGTATAACGCCGGGATTGCATCGCTGACCACAGACCTCGGGAACGTGCCTCGTTTCGGCTATCAGGAGATCAACACGCCGAAGATCGACTGGCAGATCAACGACAAAGAGCGGGTGAGCTTTCTCTACCATCGTCTGCGCTGGGATTCACCGGGCGGCGTGCAGACCTCGGCCGCTGCGGATTATGGGCGCGACACGTGGGGCAATGACTTCGTGAAGCTGGATTATGGATTGACCAAGCTCACCAGCCTGATTACCGCCAATCAGAGCAACGAGATTCTCTATCAGTACGGGCGGGAACTGGACGATGAGGGACAACAGCCGTACACGGCGTACACGCTGGCAAATCTGGTGGGCACGGGTGGCAACGTTCCTGAGGTCGGCGTGGACACGGCCGAGGGGATGAATATCGGCTCTCCGTATTACTCCTACCGCAAGGCGCTGCCGGACGAGCGCAAGTGGCAGATCAGCGACATTTACTACTGGAATCTTGGGAACCACAGTCTGAAGTTCGGGGTGGACGAAGTTCACAATTTCGATCTGATCAACAACACCTACGAAAGCAACGGCGATTACGTCTATCAGTACGTCGGCAATTACATCGACGACCAGCTGAACCACAACAACGGCAAGGGAAACAACTGCGATTCGAAGCAGCAGTCGGCTGCGACAGCGACGGCGAGCGCGGTGGGAACGTCGCCGTGCTACGAATACCTCTACCAGGGCTTCGGCAGTCCGGTCTATTCGATTGCGACGATGGACAGCGGCGTATTTGTGCAGGACAACTGGAAGATGTCGCCGCGGCTGACGCTGGAACTGGGGCTGCGCTGGGATTACGAGGCGCTGCCTCCGCACGATCCGAACCTGACCTCCGCTGTGGGCAGCTTTACTCCCTACCCGCAACTTCTGAACGATCCGAGCGACAAGAGGAACTTCGGTCCGCGCATTGGATTTTCCTATGATCTGACGGGACATGGAACCACGGTATTGCGGGGCGGCTACGGGCTTTACTACGGCCGGATCAATAATGGAGAGCTGCTGCTCTTCCGGCTGAACACCGGAAGTCCCAATGGCCAATACACGACCACGTATAAGGCGACCACATCGGGAGCACCGGTATATCCGAACATCGTAACGGGAGCGGGGGCAGCGGCCTCCACCCCCAGCTCGAACTTCTTCGCATCGAATCTGCGCAACCCGGAGGTGCAGGAGTTCGATCTGATTCTGCAACGGCAACTGGGTCACGGCACGGTTATCTCGGCGAGTTATCTGGGAGCTTTGGGGCGGGAGTTGCCGAACTTCCTCGATGTGAACCTGAACCCCACGCAGACGACAGCGACGATTACCGTCTCCGACGCTTCCGGGAAGGGGCCGCTGGGACCGACGGGCACCACCTTCCAGGCGCCGCAGTTCACCGCGTACGGGAACACGGCCCTGTTCGGATCCGTGGCGACCAAATACCAGGCCATCACGGAGCTGATCAGCAACGTGAACTCCAACTACAACGCCGGAGTGGTGGAAGTTCAGAATCAGTCCCTGCACAATGTGCAGTTCGACGCCAGCTACACGTGGTCGCACGCGCTGGACTACTCGCAGAATGCGAATACCTCCAGCACCGGGGTGAACAATTGGTATAACCCCTACGGCGATTACCGGTTGAACTATGGGGATTCGAACTACAACCTTCCCAATCGACTGGTCGCCTATGCGCTGTATAACCTGCCGGGCGTACAGTCCGGAAGCTGGGTGAAGTGGATCGCCAATAACTGGAGTTTGAACGACTCCTATTCGGTGGGCAACGGGTTCCCCTATACCGTGGGGGTGAGCGGATTTTTCAGCCCCGGCATTCTGAGCGACTGGAATGGCGGCTCGGGCTCGACGATGATTCCCATGATCGGCGTCAACACGGAACGCTACCCGCGGCACATGACGGACGATCTCCGCTTGCAGAAGAATATCGTTTTCAACGAACGGTACAACCTGCAGCTGATGGCGAACGTTTTCAATGTTGCCAACCACCAGAACATCGACGGCCTGGGCACCACGGCCTACAAGCTGTCGGGTCTGACGGCGACGTATCAGGGCCAGGGGTCATCGAACCCGTCGAACAACACCTACC
>JBAUGH010000705.1:0-4920 GCA_049679565.1 Acidobacteriaceae bacterium | reverse complement strand
CCCGTACTCCGCCAAAGCCATCGAAGCCCGCACCACGCCTCCCGGCTCCTATCACTATCCCGGATGGCATCATCTCTGGTGGGCGTGGCTCTATTTCCTCAAAGCCGCGCAGCTCGGCGCAGCGCCGGTAAAGCTCGGCTCTGTGCTCCTTGTCCTCAGCGCGGCCGGCGTCCTCCTGGCCCTGATCGTCTGGCGCAAAACCAATGTCGCGCCGTTTCTGCTGCTTTGGCTGCCGCTCCCGTTCTACACGTACTCGGTCGCCTACGGATCGGTTCCCATCTTCCTTCCCATCTGGTTTCCGAATTCGTACTACAACACGCGCTACGGGATGGAACTGCTACCCGCCTTCGCGCTGGCGATCGGGTTCGTCGTCGCGTGGCTCATCGCCCGCGCGGAAAAGCGCTGGCCTCGCCACGCACAGCTCATCCTGCTGGCCTCGATCGTCCTCATTTTCGTGAATGCTGCGGTTCTCATCCACAAAATCCCGCTGGTCCTGCAGGAAGCCATCGCTAATTCCCGCACCCGGGTGCCGTTTGAAGAAGCCTACGCTCGCGCCCTGGACCAGCTTCCGCCCGAGGGGCCGATCCTCGTCTGGACCTCCGACCACATCGGCGCCTTTCAGGATGCGGGCATCCCGCTGCGACGCACCATCAATGAGAGCGACTACTACCAATGGCGGGCGGCCCTGAAAGCCCCCGCGCAATCCGCCGCTTTCGTGCTCGCCGCGGACAAGGACGCCATCACCCAGGCCGTGAAGGCCCACCCCGAGGGGCTCACCCTGATCAACATCGTCTGCTCCACCGGCCAGCCCTGTGTGCGCTTCTATCAGTCAACCCTGTACCACCCGAAGTAATACTGCTGTCCGCCGTCCGCGTGCGAAACTGGTTGCTGGAACAGATCCTGAAGATGCCCAGGCACCGCTCGAAAATGATGCTCACCCGAGATGACATGCACAGCCCGCATTCGGAGGCCGCATAATGCTCTTCGCCAAAGCACAGGCCTGCGGGAACGACTTCCTCATCGTCGAAGGCCCCTGCGATCCCGCGCTGGCGAAGAAGCTGTGCGAACGCCACACCGGCATTGGCGCCGACGGCGTGGAGTTCTTTGAGTCCACCGGTCCGCTCGCCGGCCGCATCCGGCTCGCCAACGCCGACGGCTCCATCGCGGAAATCTCAGGCAACGGCACGCGCTGCGTCGCCGCGTGGCTCGCTCAGAAGGAAAACGCCGTGGCGGGTGATGTCATCACCCTCGACACTGATGCCGGCCCGCGCTCCTGCCGCATCGTCACCGCCGAGGGCCCGGATTTTCTGATTGCCGCGGGCATGGGCGTCCCGCAGGTCGCTTCCACTCAGGTGACCCTCGCCGATAAGACACTTGTCCACGGCATGCACGTCTCCATGGGCAATCCCCACTTTGTCATCGTTGTTCACGACGAGAACTTTCGCGCCCACAACCGCGGCTGGCAGGAACTCGGCCGCGAAATCTGTTTTCACAAACAGTTCCCGCAGCAGATCAACGTCATCTTCCTGCGCCTTGTCTCGGCCAGCGAAATTGAGATTCGTATCTTCGAGCGCGGCGTCGGTCCCACCACTTCCTCCGGCACAGGAACCTGTTCCGCGGCCACCGTCGCCATCGCCAGTTGCGGCGGAAAATCTCCTCTCACCATCCACGCCCCCGGCGGGTCGCAGCGTGTGGACTGGTCCGGCCCTGGCTCCGAGATGACCCTCACCGGTCCCGCCAGCCTCATCGCGACAGGCGAGGTCTTCGTTGGCTGACCGGCTCCTCAGGCCCCCCGCCGTTTCGGCCGGCGCGCGGATCGCCGTCGTCGCCCCCGCCTCCAGTGCCGATCAGGACCGCATCACCCGAGGCCTCGCCGCGCTCCGCGCCCTTGGCTACGATGCCCTTCTCTCCGAGCATGCTCGCGGCAAGCACCCACCTTATTTCTCCGGAACCGTCGAAGACCGGCTCGCCGACCTTCACCAGGCCTTCGCCGACCCCACTGTCGCCGCTATTATGTGTACCCGCGGCGGTTACGGATCGAACTATCTTCTCGACGGTCTCGACCTCGACCTTATCGGCTCTCATCCGAAGCCGTTCTTCGGCTACAGCGACCTGACCACCGTCCAAACCTGGCTCCTCGACCGCCTCGGCCTCGTCAGCTTCCACGGACCCATGGCCGCGGCTGATTTCTATCTCGACGCCGGCGTTCACCTGCCCAGCTTCAAGGGGGCGATTTCCGGCGGCCTCGTCGAAGCCGGCGCAGGGGAGGGAATGCGCGTCTTCCGTCCCGGCCATGCTCGGGGAACCCTCTACGGCGGCTGCCTGAGCATCCTGACCGCCGCGCTTGGCACTCCGTACGCGCCCCAAACCGAAGGCAAGCTCCTCTTCCTCGAAGATCGTAATGCCAGGCCTTACCAGGTCGATCGCATGCTGCGCCAACTGATCTTTGCCGGCAAGCTCGAAGGGGTCCGCGGATTCATCTTCGGCGAGATGCTCGACTGCACCTCGCCGGGAGCCGATCCGAATCTGCTCGAAGACGTGATCCAGCGCGTCCTTCAGCCCTTCAACGTCCCCATCGCCATCGGACTCCGCTCCGGCCACGTCTCCCAGGGCTGCGTTACGCTGCCGCTGGGGCTCGCTGCGGAGCTGATCCTCGAAAACGATCAGCCACAGTTACGCATCCTCGAACCGGCCGTCATCCCACTCCCCCATGCCTGACTCGAAGCATATCCATCTCATCGGAATCTGCGGCACCGCCATGGCCTCGCTTGCCGGGATGCTCCAGCTCAAGGGTCACCGCATCACCGGTTCGGATCAGGCCGCCTACCCGCCCATGTCCGACCAGCTCCGCGCCCTCGGCATCCCGATCGCCGAGCCGTTTGCTGAGGCCAACCTCGATCCCACGCCCGACCTGGTGATCGTTGGCAACGCCATTTCCCGTGGCAATATGGAACTCGAAGCCGTCCTCGATCGCCGCATCCCCTTCACCTCACTCGCCAGCATCATCCATGACGAATTTATCGGGATGAATGAAAACCAGGGTCACGAGTCCCTCGTCGTTGCCGGCACCCACGGCAAAACCACCACCACCAGCATGCTGGCGTGGATCTACGAAGTCGCGGCGCGCACCAACCCTATGCTCGCTCCCTCCTTCCTTATCGGAGGCGTCGCCGAGAATTTCGGTTCCAGCTTCCAGTTGCGCGATGGCCGCCCGTTCATCATCGAAGGCGACGAGTACGACACCGCCTTCTTCGACAAGGGCCCCAAGTTCATGCACTATTTCCCCGACGCGCTTATCCTGACGCATGTGGAGTTCGACCACGCCGACATCTACGCCGACCTGGCTGCGGTAAAGACTGCCTTCAAACGCCTTGTGAATCTCGTCCCGCGCCGCGGCCGCATCGTGGCCTTCGACGGCGCCGAGAATGTCAGCGAGTGCGTGAGGGGTGCCTTTTGTGCCGTCGAACGTTACGGATTCGCCACCGACTCCGCCTGGCGCCTCGCCGATCTGCACTACGAAAACGGCATCAGCCGCTGGCGTCTCTTTCACAACGATTCCGCATGGGGCGAGATGAGCCTCCCCATGGCTGGGGAGCACAACGCGCTCAACGCCAGTGCTGCTGCCGCCCTTGCCGCGGGTCAGGGTGTGCCACGCGAAGCGATCGT
The DNA here is from genome assembly GCA_049679565.1 of Acidobacteriaceae bacterium. Taxonomy (GTDB): domain Bacteria; phylum Acidobacteriota; class Terriglobia; order Terriglobales; family Acidobacteriaceae; genus Palsa-343. Next base: position 1,254 of record JBAUGH010000705.1, on the reverse strand, counting down.
GGAAGCCCTCGCCACCTTCCGCAGCGTGCGGCGTCGCCTCGAAGTCCGCGCCGAGATTGCCGGCATTACCCTTATCGACGACTTCGCCCACCATCCGACGGCTATCCGCGAAACGATCCGAGCTTTGCGCTCGGCGTATCCGGGCCGGCGCCTGTGGGCCGTTCTCGAACCCCGCTCCAATACCCTTCGCCGCAATGTATTCGAACGCGAACTGGTCGACAGTCTCGCACTCGCCGACAAGGTCATCCTCGCCGGCGTTTTCCACTCCGAGAAGGTCCCCGCCGCCGAGCGCCTCCATCCGGAAAACGTCGTCGCCGCTCTCCAATCGGCCGGCCGCGACGCCTCTCTCTACGCAAATGCCGACGCAATTGTTACGAATCTTGTCCCGCAACTCGCTTCCGGCGATGTCGTCGGCATCCTCTCCAATGGCGGCTTCGACGGCATCTACGACAAGCTTCCCGCCGCCATCAAAACCCGCTTTCCCAACGCCTGAGCCAGACTGAGGAATATGCTCGCCGCGACCGTCCTCTTCGCCACGTGGATTCTCCTGGGAGTCCCGACGGCGTTCATCGCCATCCCGTGGACAATCCTCACCCGCGACATCACTCTGCTCTACCGGTGGGGCATCGCGGTTGTCCGCATCGGCCTCCGTCTCGCCGGCATTCGCGTGCAGACCGAAGGCCGCCAGTTTCTCGACCTGCACGAGGCCTGCATCTTTCTCTCCAACCACGTCTCCAATCTCGATCCGCCGATTCTGATTTCGCTGCTGCCGCATCGCGTTTCAGTCTTTCTGAAGCGCTCGCTCATGAAGATTCCGATCCTCGGCTACGGTATGCGTCTCGCCAGGTTCATCCCGGTCGACCGCGACGGCCGCGTCGAGAGCGCAATAGAGAGCGGGGAGACTGCCGCAAGGGTTCTCGCCTCCGGCATTTCGGTCCTCTCGTTTGTGGAAGGTACCCGCTCACGCGACGGCCGCCTGCAGCCCTTCAAAAAAGGCCCCTTTTACCTCGCCATGGAAACCGGCGCGCCCGTCGTCCCCATCTCCATCCATGGCACCGAGAGCATGATGAAGAAGGGCAGCTTCAGAATCTTCCCCGGCACGGCCCACGTCATCTTCCACCCGCCCATCCTGCCGCGCGATTACGCGACGCGCGAAGACCTCATGGATGCCGTCCGCATTGCCATCGCCTCCGGACTGCCCGAGTGGATGCGCGGCGAGACTTCCTGACCAGCGGATCCCGGACGCAGAAAAGG
>JBAUGH010000704.1:0-15182 GCA_049679565.1 Acidobacteriaceae bacterium | reverse complement strand
CAGCGCTGCGCGCGGCGCTCGAGGAGAAATTCTTTCGCCAGCCGCCGCCGAAATCCGCCGGACGCGAGCAGTTTGGCGCGGCCTGTGCCGAGCGTTTTCTGGCCGCGTGCCGCCGTCGCAGCCGCCGCCACGAAGACGCCGTGGCCACGGCCACCGCGCTCACCGCCGAAAGCATCCACCTGGCCATGAGCCGATGGGTGGCGCCGCGCACCGCCGCCGCCCCCATCGACTTCATCGCGTCCGGCGGAGGCGCACGCAACAAAACGCTGGTCGCGATGCTGCGCCAACGCCTCGCCCCGCTCGGCTGCGCCGTCACGACCAGCGACGCGACCATCCCGGTGGAAGCCAAAGAGGCCGTCGCCTTCGCCCTGCTGGCCTGGCAGACCTGGCATCACCGGCCCGGGAGTGTTCCCTCCGCCACGGGAGCGAAGCGGCCGGCGATTCTGGGTCAGGTCACATATGTGTAGCGCCGCGTCGCGGCCGCGCAGACCTGTCCGGGTTTTGCTTTTCTGCGCCCTGTGCTCGGTGCTCCCTGCTTTGCTCCTCACCGGCTGCGCCCCACCCCATCCCCAGCCCAACACCGTCACCATGCTGATCGAGAGCAGCCCGGCCAATCTCGATCCCCGCATCGGCACCGACGCCCAGGCCGAGCACATCGATTCGCTGATGTTCGACGCCCTGGTGCGCCGCGACGATCATTTCGGCCTGCAGCCGTTCCTCGCCACGAAATGGGAGAATCCCGATCCACTGACGTGGGTCTTTCATCTGCGCAGCGGCGTGCGGTTCCATGACGGCCGCGCACTGACGTCCCGCGACGTGAAGTGGACCATCGATTCGATCCTGAACGGCACCGTGATCAGCGTGAAGGCCGGGTCGTTCACCAGCGTGGAAGCCATCGACGCGCCCGATCCCGTCACCGTCGTGTTCCGCCTCAAAAAGCCCGATCCCTCGCTGCCCTTCAACCTTTGCGACGGCGCCATCGGCATCGTCCCGTACGGCAGCGGGCGCGACTTCGGCCAGCGCCCAATCGGCAGCGGGCCTTTCCAGTTCGTCAGCCAGCAGCTCGATCGCGACGTGATCCTCGCGCGCGCGCCTTCGTACTGGGGCGCGCGGCCGAACATCCCGCGCATCGTCTTCTCCGTCGTGCCCGACGCCACCACGCGAGCCCTCGAGCTGGAGAAAGGCTCGGCCGACGTCGAGAGCAATGCGCTGCCCGCCGACGAGGTTTACGCTCTGCGCCGCGACCCGCATCTGGTTATCGACGACGGGCCGGGCACGGTGCTCAACTACATCGTCTTCAATATGCGCGATCCCATTCTGCGCGATGTGCGGGTGCGCACCGCGATTGCTCTGGCCATCAATCGCCCGCTCATCATCCAGACGCTCTACCGCGGCGAGGCGCGAGTGGCAGAGAGCCTGCTGCCGCCGCAGCATTGGGCCTGGACCGGCGACACCGACCAGCATCTGTACAATCCCGCCGCGGCCAACGCGCTCCTCGATCAGGCCGGCTATCGTCGCGGCTCCAACGGCATCCGCTTCCACATTTCCATGAAGACCTCGAACGACGAGACCGTACGCCTGGTCTCCGTCGCCATGCAGGAGCAGCTCTCTCAGGTCGGCATCGCCCTCGACCTGCGCAGCTACGAGTTCGCCACCTTCTACGCGGACCTCACCCGTGGAGCCTTTCAGCTTGCGCCCTCGCGCTGGATCGGCGGCAACGAGAATCCCGACATCTTCCGCTACGCCTACGCGACCGCGGCGTTTCCGCCGCACGGCGCCAACCGCGGCTTCTACTCCAACCCGGAGATGGACCGGCTGATCGGCGACGCCGATGCGGCCTCGGACCGGCAGCGCCAGCGTGACGACTACGTGCGCATCCAGCAGATTGCCGCACGCGATCTGCCCTCGCTCAACCTCTGGTATCTCGATGCCGTCGTCGTCCACGACCGCCGCCTCGGCACCATCCATCCCAACCCGTCCGGGACCTTCGACTTCCTCCGCACTGCCACGCTCGCACCGTAGCGTTCCGCGGCTGTGCGCCCGCTAAAATCAGAGCAGACCCTATGAAACTGACCCTTCCCCCCGGAGATTTCCAGGCGTATCTGTTCGATATGGACGGCACCATCGCCGATTCCATGCCCCTCCACTACATGGCCTGGCAGCAGGCTCTCGCCGAGTACGGCTGCCCCGAATTCCCCGAGCCGCTGTTCTACTCATGGGGCGGGATGCCGGTCCGCGAAATCGTGGCTACGCTCAATCAGCGCTATGGCCTATCCATGCCCGTCGAAGAGGTTGCTCATCGCAAGGAGGGCCTTTACTACGATTTGCTCCCGAAGCTCACCGCCGTGCCGGAAGTCCTGGAGCAGATCGAAGCGGCGCACCAGCGCATTCCCTTCGCCGTGGTCTCCGGTTCCACCCGCGAATCGGTCACGAAGTCGCTCTCGATCCTCGGCCTGCTCGACAAGTTCGATGTCCTGGTCTGCGCCGGCGAGTACACCCACGCCAAGCCGAATCCGGAGCCCTTCCTGATGGCCGCGCAGCGGCTCGGGGTGGCGGCGGAATCCTGCCTCGTCTTCGAAGATACGGAGATGGGCATTCGCGCCGCCACTGCCGCGGGCATGCAGTCGGTCCGCGTCCTGCAGCCATGGGAGCGCGAGCCAGGGCCGCCGGCTACCTCCTGACCTAATCGCCGTCGTCGTCCTTGTCTTTGCGCGGCGCCAGCGGGTGCAGCAGGATGTACGGCACCGGCTTGTTGCCCATCGCGTCCTTCCACAGGATGATGTTCAGCTCGCGCGTGGGCGCGCGATCCTCATGGGTGAAGTCCATGCGGGCCGACTCCTTCGCGCCCTCGGCGGTCTTCGCGTTGGCCGTATAGATCAGCCCGTTGTCGCGGTTGCGATAATCCGCGTCGAAAGCCGGCTGATCGCCCGCCCCGTTGAACTCCGGCGCCATCAGCGGCGCGAACGCATCGTTGTTACTCATGGGCGGCACACCCAGCAGCGTCAGCATGGTATGCACCGTGCTCACCGTGGTGTAGAAGGTGTGATCGATCGACGGCGTCGTGTTGTGCGGCGCGTACTTGCTCACCACCAGCGAAATGGAGCGGTGCGCGTCCACGTGGTCGGCCCCGTCCTGGGCGTCGTCTTCCAGGATGAAGAACGCGGTCGAATCCCAGTAGGGACTGTGCGAAACCGCATCCACCGCCCGTCCCACCGCCAGGTCGTTGTCGGCAACCGAGGCCCGCGGCGTCGGCATGCCCGGCCGCGTGCCCGCCGTGTGGTCGTTTGGCAGGCGCAGCATCACGAACGCCGGCATGGTGTCATCGCCCGCCTTCAGGTCCGCGGTCCACTTCCTGAAATGCACGAGGAATTCGTTCACCCGCAGCTGATCGGGGAAGCTGAGGTTGAAGTCCGGATATTGCGGATCGAAGTGTCCGATCAGTTCCGGCATGGTCGGCACGTTCCTGTAGATCAGCGGGATCGGCCACGGATAGGGGCTGAGGCCGCCGCCATAGTTGGCCGGGACGGGATCGCCCTTGTCGATGAAGGGATGAGCGCAGGAATGATGCCCTTCCGGCGTGCCGCCCTGCTGCGGCATTTCGAGCGGCGCGGCGGTCAGGGACTCGTCGCAGAACTCCGTCGAGATGAATTCGCCAAAGTGGTAGAGCGTCTTGTGGTGGCGCGCGAGGTCGGTCCACAGATAGCCGCTGCCCGGCTCGTCGATGTCCGGGATGTGCTCGAGCAGCGGATAGCCGCCTTCGGTCACGCCTTCGAAATCGTAAGGCCGCTCGCTGCCGCGATAGCCGATCTGCCAGGTGCGCTCCGTGTAGTCGCTGGTGATGGCCGCGTTCGACCAGACATGCCCGTCGCCCGACACTTCGCCGGAATCGTAAAAATTGTCGAGCACTCCAAATTGCAGCGCCAGGGCGTGCAGGTTCGGCGTGATGTCTTTGCCGTACATGGTCAGCGACGGATCGCCGTCGCCCACGCCCAGGTCGCCGAGGATCTGATCGTAGGTCCGGTTCTCCTTAATGATGTAGATCACATGGTGGATGGGGTTGCCGCCGCCCTGGAACTCGATCCGCTTCTGCGCCGCGTACATCAGGTTGCTGCGAAGCACTTCCTCCGTCAGCTCCTTCAGATGGCCGCGCGTGTCGGCCAGGTCAATCGTCGCCAGCGATCCGTGCAGCAGCGTCGCAATGTAGGTATGCGAGCGGTGCAGCTCTTTCTCTTCGGCCGGCGTGGGATGCGCCGGCTCCGGTTGCGGCGCGGCGTTCGGGCCCGTCCCTTCCCCCTTCGCCGTCGCCACGTACAGGTGATCGCCGCTGACCGCCAGCGCCGTGGGATACCACTCCGTGGGAATGAAGCCGATGGGCACCTGGTATGCCCCGGAGCCGGGTTTGGCGCGCAGGTTGATGACCGCAACCGCGTCCGAGCCGGAGTTGGCGGCGTAGAGCGTCGCGCCGTCCTCCGAGAGCGCAACCGCATCCGGGATCGCTCCAAAGTACGCCTGCCCCGGCAAACGGGTGGGATACAACGCGGTGATGCGCATGGTCGGGCCGCCAACCGCGACGGCCGCAATCTGATCGCGGTTGGCCAGCGCCACATAAAGGGTCTTGCCGTCCGGGCTCAGCGTCATCGCGATGGGGTGCGAGCTGGGATCGTAATAGCGCACCGGCGGCAGCAGCGGCAGGCGCTCAACCACCTTGCCCGCGCGCAGGTCCAGTTCGGCAACCGCCGATCCATTCCACAGAGAGACCCAGGCGCGACGCCCGTCTGCGCTGGCGGTTACCGCCATGGGGTAGGTGCTGGGAATAATCGGCCCGCTGGACAAATCGAAGCGCGTCTCCAGCTTGCCGGTGTCGGCGTCGAGCAGCAGCGCGTCGTCGGAGTATTCATCCGCAACCAGAAGCTTCTCTCCGCCATCGGCTCCCTTCACCACCGCCAGGCCCGCCGGCGCCGGGATGGCCTGATCTTCCTTGAGGTCCATCGGTCCGTGGTGCTGGAGCTTGCCTGCCGCCAGATCGCGCAGCGGCACCGGGAATGTCCGCTCCGCGGTGATCGCACCGTCGGAAAAGCGGTAGACGCCGATGGCATTACCGACGTCACCTTCCTTCTTGCCCTCCGGATCGGACAGGGAATCGAAGCTTACATAAAGGTGCGTGCCGTCGCCGGAGAAGGCGATCCCCGAGTAATAGGTCTGGTGGGCGCGATGGTCCGTGCGGACCTCGGGAAAATCGGTCAGCTTCCCCGTCGAGGCGTCGAGGACGGCGATCGACTGCTCGTAATCCGACTCCACCGTCCCAAAACCGGCGTTCACCAGCGCCAGATAGCGGTGGTCCGGCGACCAGGCCGCGGCCATGGGAAAGCTGTTGAGCCGCTCCGGCGAGCCCGGCACCGGTCCGAGAATCTGCTTGCTCGAGGGAAGGTTGATGGTCTGGGCTCCGCAGGCCAGGGCCGCGGTAAGGAGAAACGCACAGCAGGAAACGCGCAGAATCGGGCGGGGCATTGGCTTCTATCGTCTCCCAGGTTGGTGAATACGGCATGAAGCGGAACAAGCTGGGCCGCAACCCAACCACAATCCCACTTTAGCGGCAAGTCCGGTCTCCCGGGTCCGGCTCCCAGCTTACAAAAGTCTTACATCCCTGGCCCGGCTCCGGCTGCTACGGTGAAAAGAGCGGCAAAGGCTTGAACGCCCGCCAATCCCTTATTTCAACAGAAACGGTCATTCTCCTATGTCCCCAGAATTGCTGACTGAAACCCAGCCCGGCCTCGAAGAAGAAGTACAGGTGCCCGTTGCGCCCACTCCCCACGGCGTCGTTCGTGCGGCCGTCCGATCCTCCCTGCGCGAGCCGCGCACCGGGTTGCCGAAACTCGGTCGCAAGGAACAAAGTGGCGTGAACTGGGTGACCACCCCGTTTATGGTCCTGTTTCACGCCGGAACCATCGCGGCGCTCTTCTTCTTCACCTGGAAGGCGCTCATTTGCGCCCTGGTGCTGTGGCTGCTGGCGACCAATGTCGGCATCGGCATGTCCTATCACCGCCTGCTCACCCACCGCGGCTATCGCGTCCCCAAATGGCTGGAGTACGTCCTGGCCGTCTGCGGAACTCTGGCGCTCGAAGGCGGACCGATTTTCTGGGTTTCCCTGCATCGCGTGCATCACCAGCTCTCCGATCATGAAGGCGACCCGCATACGCCGCACGAAGGCGGATGGTGGGCCCACGCCGGCTGGATCATCATTGGCGATTCGCTCAGCGGCGAGACCGACGCGCTGGCCCGCTACGTGCCCGATCTCATGCGCGACCGCTTCTACGTCTGGCTCAGCAAATACCACTGGGTTCCGCTCTCCCTGGTCGCGGTGGCGCTCTACTTCATCGGCGGCTGGCCGTGCGTGCTGTGGGGCATCTTCCTGCGCACCACTCTGGGACTGCACGCCACCTGGCTGGTCAACTCCGCCACCCATATGTGGGGATCGCGGCGTTTCCCCACCCGCGACGATTCGCGCAACAACTGGTGGGTCGCTCTCATCACCGGCGGCGAAGGCTGGCACAACAACCATCATGCCCACCCGGTCTCGGCGCGCCACGGCCTCCGCTGGTATGAGTTCGACGTGAACTACTACGGCATCTGGCTGCTGAAAAAGCTCGGCCTCGCGCACGAAGTCAAGGTGGCTCAGTTCGATCCCATGAACCCTCGCCCCGCGGGAACGGCCTGATCGCCTGTCAACCTCCCCATCGAACCTGAGAAAATAGAAGCGCCCGCGCGGAAAACCGTGTCGGGCGCTTTTCCCTGCTATGCGCCTCAGCGGACGAAGACGCAACATGGTCCTGTTCACCCTGCTGGGCGTGTGCCTCATCGGCGTTGCCGTCTTCCTCGACATCGGCTGGATCGTGCTCAACTGGCGCCGGATCGTGCCCCTCGTGGTCGGCATTCCCTTCTTCCTGCTGCTGATCGCCGGCGTCGCCCTCAATACGGTTTTTCTGGTCCGCGAAGTCCGTCGCAACGAGCGCCACGACGCCTTCCTGAGCGCTGTCACCCATGAGCTGAAAACACCCATCGCTTCGATTCACCTCTATCTGGAGACGCTCCAGCGGCGCCAGCTCGACGACGCCCAGCGCGGCGAGTTCTATACCCGTATGCTGGCCGACAGCGATCGCCTGCTGGCGACGGTGGAGCAGGTCCTCAAGGCCGGCGAAGTCGGCCAGCGCGCCCGCTCCCACATCCGCGTCTCCGTCGATATGCTCGCTCTGGTGGATGAGTGCATCCGCACCACCCTCGCCCGCCACCACCTCGACGAAAAAGCCATCGTTCTGCAGGTGAACGACGGCTCCCTGCCCATGACGGTGCGCGGCGACCCCGACGAATTGCAGACCGCGCTGCTGAATGTCCTGAATAATTCCGTAAAGTATTCGCCCAACGGGCCGCGCATCAGCGTGGCGCTCAGCGTCGAGGACGACGCCTGGGTCCGGGTGAGCGTCAGCGATCAGGGCATCGGCATCCCGGCCGCCGATCTCAAGCGCATTTTCCGCCGCTTCTACCGCGTTCCCAGCCGCAGCGTGCTGCGCACCAAGGGCACCGGCCTCGGCCTCTATCTGGTGCGCACCATCGCCCGCCAGCATGGTGGCGACGCCACTGCCGAAAGCGCCGGCGAAGGCCGCGGCGCCACCGTCAGCCTCCAGCTGCCCCGCATCCTTACCCCCCTGCTGGGGCGGGAGTAAGCCATGGCGCGCATTCTCATCGTGGAAGACGAAAGCAATCTCGCCCAGGGACTGCTCTTCAATCTCCAGGCTGAAGGCCATGAGGTCGCCGTGGAAGGCGACGGCGACGCCGCTCTCGACTCCCTCCGCCGCAACTCGTTCGACGCCGTGGTGTTGGATGTGATGTTACCCGGAAAAAACGGATTCGAGGTCGCCTCCGCTCTGCGCGCCGATGGCAATTACGTTCCCCTTCTGATGCTGACCGCTCGCGCCCGCCCGGAAGACGTGTTGCTTGGTTTCGCCGCTGGCGCCGACGACTACCTCCCCAAGCCTTTCGACCTGTCTGTGCTGCTGGCCCGGCTGAATGCTCTGCTGCGCCGTATGCACTGGACCCGCCGCGCCGAGAAGAACGGCGCAAGCGAAGAAGAGCTGGCCGAATTCGCCTTTGACGGCCGGCGCATCGACTTCCAGGCCCTCACCCTGTACGCTCCCGAACGTACCGTGCGCCTCACCCTCATGGAAGCCGATCTGCTCCGCTACCTCGCTCGCAACCGCGAGAGAATCGTTTCCCGGAAAGAGTTGCTGGAACAGGTGTGGCACGTCCGCGAAGATACCGACACCCGCGCCATCGACAATTTCATCGTGCGCCTGCGCCGCTATATCGAGGACGATCCCGCGCTGCCCCGCTATCTGCAGACCGTGCGCGGCGTTGGCTATCGCTTTATGCCCAACCCCGGCGACCCTTGAGAACGCCGCCCTTTGAGTCCATCCGGGCCGGTTACGCATCCAGCTACACAGGGAATCGGATACAGGAGGAACCATGCGGGAAGTGACACTGCGCATCGAAAACATGCACTGCGGCGCCTGCGTGCGGCGTGTAACCCAGGCTCTGGAAAGAGTCGGCGGCGTCGAGGTGGGCGAAGTTCGCGTGGGCGGCGCGCGGGTGCAGGCGCCCGACGAACTGCCCGAAAGCGCGCTGCTCACCGCCGTCGAAAAGGCCGGCTACCCGGCCCTGGTCGAACATTGAGGTCGTACCCTGAATATCGAGTATTGAATCAAGCTGGAGAGGGAATGCCGGTCACCGACGTCGAGAAGACCGAGAAAGCCAACGCCGTCAGCCAGACTCTGACCCTGCCGATCCTCGGCATGAGCTGCGCGGCCTGCCAGAGCCACGTGGAGCGCGCGCTGCGCTCCACCCCCGGCGTCAGCGAAGCCACCGTCAACCTGATGACCAACTCCGCGCGCATCAGCTTCGATCCCGCCGTCGCTAAAACCGGCGACCTGATCGCCTCCGTGCGCGATGCCGGCTACGACGCTGCGCTGCCGGAATCCGCCCTGGCGGTCGAGGATGCCGCGCCCGAGGAAGGCCTGCTGCGCGCCAAAGCCCTCTTCACCCTGGCCGGCGGCGTCGTGGTCATGGTGCTGATGAACGCGCACCGGTGGTTTGCCCCGGCAGCTCCGGTTCTGTTCCGCACCTCGCCGCGCACCCTCGAGTACGTCATGCTCGCCATCACCCTGACCGGCATGGTGTGGGGCGGCGGCATCATCTATCGCCAGGCGTGGTCGGCGGCCGTGCACCGCAGCACCAACATGAACACCCTGGTGGCCCTCGGCACCGGAGCGGCGTTTGCCTATTCACTTGCCGCAACCGCCATGCCCGGGGTCTTCCGCCGCCATGGCATGCACGCCGACGTCTACTACGACGCGGTGCTGCTCATCCTCGGCTTTCTGCTGCTCGGCCGCTGGCTCGATGCCCGCGCCAAACGCCGCACCCTCGACGCCCTGCACGAGTTCGCGAAACTCCAGCCGCATGCCGCGCGCCTGCTGCGCGACGGCCGCGAAATCGAGGTCCCGCTCGCCCAGGTGGTCGCGGGCGACGTTGTCGTCCTGCGCCCCGGCGAACGCGTGCCCGTCGATGGCGTGATCCTCTCCGGGGTGACCTCCATCGACGAATCGCTGATCACCGGCGAATCGCTGCCGGTGACCCGCAAGCCCGGCGACCGCGTCATCGGAGGCTCGCTCAATTTCGAGGGAGCGCTCGAATACCGCGCCTCGTCGGTCGGCGCCGACAGCGTCCTCGGCCAGATGATGCGCCTCGTCGAAGAGGCCCAGTCGTCGCGTGCGCCCATGCAGCAGCTCGCCGACCGCGTCAGCGCCGTCTTCGTCCCCGTCGTCCTCGGCCTGGCCGTCGCCACCTTCCTGCTCTGGATCGCCCTCGGCGGCGGCGCCGGACGAGCCTTCGCCGTTTCCGTCGCGGTCCTGGTCATCGCCTGTCCCTGCGCCATGGGACTGGCGGTTCCCGCCGCGCTCACCGTCGCCATCGGCCGCGGCGCCCAGCTTGGCGTGCTCTTCAAAGGCGGCGAGAGTCTCGAGCGGCTCGCCCGCATCGACACCCTGGTGCTCGACAAAACCGGCACGCTCACCGAAGGCAAGCCGGAAATCGCCGCCATCCGCTCGTTCGGCTCCCGCAGCGAGAGTGAGATCCTGGCCCTGGCCGCCGCCCTCGAGCAGCGCTCCGAGCATCCCCTCGCTCATGCGATTCTCGCCGCGGCCCGGCTGCGCGGCATCGACCCGCCCTCCGCGGAACAGGTGCGCGCCCTGCCCGGCAAAGGCATCGAGGGCCGGGTGAACGGCAAGTCCGCCGCAGCCGGCAATGCCGCCCTGCTGGAGGACCTGGGCATCGACCCTCCTGAAGACCGCGTCGCGCTCCCCGGCGCAACCTCCATGTACGTCGTCCAGGCCGGGGAACTGCTGGGCGTTCTCGAAGCCCGCGACACGCTGCGCGCCACCGCCGCCGAGGCGATGAAGGCGCTCGGCCGCCTCGGCATCCGCACCGCCATGCTCACCGGCGACACCCAGGCGACCGCCGATGTCATCGCCCGGGCTGCCGGCATCGATCATGTCTGGGCCGGCCTGCTCCCCGACCAGAAGCTCGCCATGATCCGCGATTTACAGGAACAGGGCTGCCGCGTGGGCATGGCCGGGGACGGCATCAACGACGCCGCGGCCCTCTCTCAGGCCGACGCCGGACTGGCCATGGGCACCGGCGCCGACCTTGCCCGCGAGGCCGGCGACGCCATTCTGCTCCACGGCGAACCGCGCCAGATCGTCGACGCGCTCCTGCTTGCCCGCCAGGCCCTGCGCGTCATGCGCCAGAACCTCGGCTGGGCCTTCGGCTACAACCTGCTCGGCATCCCCATTGCCGCCGGCGTCCTCTACCCCGAGTTCGGCATCCTGCTCAGCCCCGCCATTGCCAGCGCCGCCATGGCGCTCAGCTCCGTCAGCGTCCTCGCCAACAGCCTGCGCCTGCGCCGCTTCACGCCACGGTAGAGCGAACCAGCGAAGAGGATCGCCAGAGCCACAACTGTTGGCGCGGCTTTCCGCTGACGAACCGGGGCCCCCGGCGCGCCCGCTGTTGGTGCGCTGGGGTGGGACGAAGGCCGCACTCCACCGAATCCCATCACGACACAGGATCGCTGGTTTCGCTCTAAACTGATTGTGGACGTTCGACTGTGCGGATTCTCACCCGATATATCCTCAGGGAAGTTCTATCCCACGCGCTGATCGGCGGCGCGATCTTCACCTTCGTTCTCTTCATCCGCTATCTCCCCGGGCTGCTGGAACTGGTCGTCCGCAACAGCTCTTCGCTCGGCTCCATTGCCGAGATCGTCCTCTTCATGACCCCCGACATGCTCACCGTCACCATCCCCATGGCGGTGCTGGTGGGCATCCTCCTCGGCCTCAGCCGCCTGGCGGCCGACAGCGAGATTACCGCCATGCGCGCCTCCGGCATCGGCGTCTGGAGCTTCGTGCGCATCGTCGGCATGGTGGCCGTGGCGGCCTGGGGCATCAGCCTCGCGAACACCATGTACTTCGCCCCCAAAGCCACCGAGGGATGGCTGCACCTGGAAAGCTCGCTGGCCAACTCCCAGGCGTCCTACGAAGTGCAGCCCCGCGTCTTCTACGAGGATTTCCATAATTACGTCCTCTACGTGCAGGACACCCGCGCCGGCGCCGGCGCCGCCCACTGGCGCGGCATCTTCCTCGCCGATGTCAGCGACCCCAACGCGCCGCGCATCACCACCGCCGATCGCGCCAGCGTGGCTAACGGGCCGGCTCACACCATTACCATGCGCATGCGCAACGGCATGGAGATCGGCACCGTGCCCGGCAAGCCCGACCAGGACACCATCTCCACCTTTGCCGAGACCGACCTGCCGCTCGAAACCGGCAGCCAGGAAGATCTGCATCTCGGGCACAGCGACACCCCCCTGCTGGCCATGAGCAACGCCCAGCTGCTGGCGCGCTCCCATGGGAAGAACGGCGAGCTCTACGAAATCGAGTTTCAGAAGCGCCTGGCCTACCCGGCCGCCTGCCTGGTGCTCATGCTGGTGGGCGTGCCGCTGGGCATTGCGTCGCGGCGCGGCGGCAAGAGCGCGGGCTTCGTCCTCACCATCGCCCTGGTCTTCGTCTATTACTTCCTCTCTTCCACCGGAACCACCCTCGCCCGCCAGCACAAAATCCCCCCCGCCCTCGGCGTGTGGGAAGCCAACATCCTCTTCGCCTTTTGCGGCCTGGTCCTGCTGCGCCAGATGTCCAAAGGCGGCGGGGCGCTGGCCGCCGTGGCCTCGGTGGGCAACTGGATCCGCCTGCGCGCCGACAAATCCTCCGAGAGCGGCAGCTCCCTGCGCCTGCCCGCCCGCACCCGCGCCACCCGCGGCCGCTTTCCCCTCATCCTCGACGAATACGTGCTGCGCGAATTCTTCACCACCTTCGCCATGGTGCTGGTCACCTTTGTGCTCCTCATGCTGGTCTTCACCTTCTTTGAGCTGCTCAGCGACATCATCCGCAACCGCACCCCGCTGGTCACCGTCGGCGCCTACCTGGTGAACCTCACGCCCAGCATGATCTACCTCATCACCCCGCTCAGCGTGCTCATCGGCGTGCTGGTGGTCTTCGGCATCATGAACCGCAACAGCGAGCTGACCGCCATGAAGGCCTCCGGCATCAGTCTCTATCGCATCGCGGTGCCGGTCATCACCATTGCGGCCATCCTTTCCGTCTCCCTCTTCCTGTTTGACGAGCTCTACCTGCCCCAGGCCAACCGCCGCCAGGAAGCGCTGCGCAACGTCATCAAGGGCAAGCCTGCAGAAACCTTCGAACATCCGGGGCGCAAGTGGATCTTCGGCCAGCAGACTCCCGGGCAGCCCAGCCGCATCTTCTATTACGAGTATTTCGACCCGGAGATCAACGCCTTCGGCAACATTTCTGTCTTCGAGTTCAGCCCCGGCTCCTTCACCATCTCCAGGAGAATCTTCGCCTCCACCGCGCACTGGGAGCCGCACCTGCATACCTGGGTCTTCGAGGATGGCTGGCAGCGCACCTTCAACGGAGCCGAGACCACCAGCTACTCGACTTTCCCGGTCAGTACTTTCCCTGAAATCACCGAGCAGCCCGACTACTTCAAGAAGGAAGTGCGCCAGTCCTCGGAGATGAGCTTCAGCGAGCTGGCCCGCTACATTCACAACCTCGGCCAGAGCGGATTCAACACCGTCCCCCTGCGCGTGCAGCTCAACCACAAACTCGCGTATCCTCTCATCACTCTGGTGATGGCCGTGCTCGCCATCCCCTTTGCGCTCTCCATGGGCAAGCGCGGCTCCCTGTCCGGCATCGCGGTGGCCATCGGGGTAGCCATCACCTATTACGTGATAGCGGCCTTTTTCGAGAACATGGGCGACGTGAGCTGGCTGCCCGCCTTCCTTGCCGCCTGGTCCCCCGACCTGCTCTTCGGCCTGGCCGGCGCCTGGCTGCTGCTGCGCACGTCTACTTAAGAGAGCATCCCGCCATGTTCAGGAACCTCAAGCCGCTGCTCCCCTACATGCGCCGCTACTGGCGCGGCTACCTGTGGGGCTGCCTGTGTACCATCGCGGCCAACGCCATCTGGGTGCAGTTCCCGCGGGTCATCGGCGTCGCCATCGGCGACCTCACCGTCAGCATCACCTGGAACAAGATTTTCGCCTACGCCGGCCTGCTCATGGCCGTCACCGTCGTCCACGGCATTCTCCTCTTCCTGATGCGCTGGATCATCATCGGCATCTCCCGCGATATCGAATTCGACCTCCGCAACGATCTCTTCCGCCAGCTCGAAAAACAGCCCGCCTCGTACTATCAGGAGCACCGCACCGGCGACATCATGGCCCGCATGACCAACGACCTGGCCGCGGTCCGCATGCTGCTCGGCCCGGCCATCATGTACACCGCCAACACCGTGCTCTTCTCCGCCGGTGCCCTCTATTTTCTGCTGCGCATCAGCCCCGTCCTCACCCTGATGGCGCTCGCGCCCATGCCCCTGGCCAGCATCTTCATTCAGTTCATGGGCCGCAAAATCCATCAGCGCTTCGAACGCATCCAGGCCATGTTCTCCGATATCTCCGCGCAGGCCCAGGAGAACTTCTCCGGGGCCCGCCTGATCCGCGCCTTCGCCCAGGAACAGGCCCAGGTGAAAGCTTTCGAGCGCTCCAATCAGGAGTACATCCGCCGCGCCCTCCGCCTCGTCCGCCTGATGGGCATGCTCTGGCCGACGCTCGAATTCATGCTCGGCCTCGCCATGGTCATCTCCCTGCTCGTGGGCGGCCATGAGGTGCTCTCCCACCGCATCGCCATCGGCCAGTTCGTCACCTTCACCACCTACATGTACATGCTGATGTGGCCCATCATCGCCCTCGGCTACGTCGTCAACCTCTTCGAGCGCGGCACCGCCTCCGTCCTGCGCATCCACGAACTGCTCATCGCCGAGCCCGCCATCGACGACCGCCATGCCGCCGCCGCCCCGCCCCCGCCCATCGGGGGAGAGATCGAGTTCCGCGATCTGAATTTTGCCTACCCCTCCGAGAACAGCTCGCCCGTCGAGGTCCTGCACAGTATCTCGCTCCGCATTCCCGCCGGCAGCAGCCTGGCGCTCGTCGGTCCTACCGGCTCAGGCAAATCCACCCTGGTCAACCTGATTCCCCGCCTCTACGACGCGCCCCCCGGCTCGGTGCTCATCGACGGACGCCCCGTCCGCGACTATTCGCTCGACACCCTGCGCGCCGCCATCGGCTTCGTCCCCCAGGAGACCTTCCTCTTCAGCACCACCATTCGCGGCAACATCGCCTTTGGCGTCGAGCAGGCCTCGGCCGACGCAATCGCGCGCGCCGCCGAGGCCGCCCTCATCCGCCAGGAAGTCGAGCTCTTCCCCAACGGATTCGATACCGCCGTCGGCGAACGCGGCCTCACCCTCTCCGGAGGACAGAAGCAGCGCACCGCCCTCGCCCGCGCCATCCTCCGCAACCCCCGCATCCTGATCCTCGACGACGCCCTCGCCAACGTCGATACCTGGACCGAAGAACGCATCCTCGAGGAGCTCCGCCGGGTGATGGCCGGCCGCACCACCATCCTCATCTCCCACCGCATCTCTACCGTCCGCCATGCGGATCGCATCGCCGT
>JBAUGH010000703.1:0-1767 GCA_049679565.1 Acidobacteriaceae bacterium | reverse complement strand
TCGATCGTGGTGGATCCGCACAAGCATGGGCTGCAGCCGTATGGGTGCGGGTGCGTGCTGTTTCGCGATCCGGCGATGGGGAGGTGGTACAAGCACGATTCGCCGTACACGTATTTCACGTCGCAGGAACTGCATTTGGGAGAGATCAGCCTGGAGTGCTCGCGGGCGGGGGCTTCGGCGGTGGCGTTATGGGCGACGCAGAGGCTGCTGCCGCTCAAGCCGGGCGGGGAATTTGCGCGCGGCCTCGAGCAGGGACGGGAGGCGGCGGTGCGGCTGTACGAGCTTCTGGAGAAAGACGGGCGGTTTGCGATGGGGCCTCGTCCGGAGCTGGATATTGTGGTGTGGGCGGTGCTCGCGGGGAGTGGGGCAGAGTCGTCAGGGAGGGCGCAGGAGGTGTTCGACCGGGCGGCAGCGGACGGGCTGCATCTGGCGCTGGCGCATCTGCCGGCGCGGTTCTTTCCGGGCGCGGCGTGGAGCGATGGCGGGGAGGATCGGACGGTGACGTGTTTGCGGTCGGTGCTGATGAAACCGGAGCATCTGGCGTGGGTGGGAGAGATTGGGGCGCGGATCGGGCGGGCGATGGGGAAATGAGGCAGTACACAGTGCACAGTACCGAGTGCACAGTGCGACGGTTGGGGGATGTGGGCGGGGCCGGGGCGCTTCTATTGTTAAGGTGAAAAGAGGTTAGACAGGTGAGTGAGGTTGCGGAGAAGAGGAGCCGGATGCTGGATGTAAACGGTATTACAAGGGCGCATGCGCGGCGATTTGGGACGGAGCCGGCAGTGTTTCTGGCGCCGGGACGGGTGAACCTGATCGGGGAACACACGGATTACGCGGGCGGATTTGTGATGCCGGCGGCAATCGACTTCGGGACGCTGGCGGCGATTTCTGCGCGGAGCGACGGGCGGGTGGTGATCTGGTCGGAGAACTTCGAGGAGGAGGTGATCCATCCGCTGGAGGAGCTGCCGGAGCATGGGGGGCGGCACTGGTCGGCGTATCCGCTGGGGGTGATGAAGATTCTGCGCGACGCGGGATGGGCGGTGCCGGCGCTGAGCCTGAGCGTGTGGGGAGATGTGCCGCTGGGGGCGGGGCTGAGCTCGTCGGCGTCGATTGAAGTGGCGACGGCGCTGGCGGCGTTCCATCTGACGGGGCGGGAGCCGGAGCGGGAAGAGATCGCGAAGCTGTGCCAGCGGGCGGAGAACGAGTACGTGGGGGCGTCGTGCGGGATTATGGATCAGTTCATCGCGTGCCGGGGCGCGGAGGATCGAGCGCTGCTGCTGGACTGCCGGTCGCTCGAGTATCGGCTGGCGCCGATCCCGCAGCATCTTCGCCTGGTGATTGCGAACACCATGGTGAAGCACGCGATTGCCGGGGGGGAGTATGGGGTTCGGCGAGCGGAGGTGGAGGAGGGAACGCGGATTCTGCGCGGGCACCGGCCGGACATCGCGCTGCTGCGGGACGCGACGCTCGAGGATCTGGAGAAGTGGGGCGGGGAGATGCCGGACAATGTGCTGCGGAGGTGCCGGCACGTGATCACGGAGAATCTGCGCACGGTGGCGGCGGCGGGCGCGCTGGAGCTGGGGAATCTGAAGAAGCTGGGAGACCTGATGGCGGCGGCGCACGCCAGTTTCCGGGACGACTTCGAAGCCAGCTGCGAAGAGGCGGACATGATGGTGCACCTGGCGACGAGGCTGCCGGGACTGGTGGGAGCGCGTCTTACCGGAGGAGGATTCGGGGGCTGCACGGTGAATCTGGTGGAGCGGGATC
>JBAUGH010000702.1:0-4061 GCA_049679565.1 Acidobacteriaceae bacterium | reverse complement strand
GACGCGGTGTGCGCAGCATTCGGCCGCCAGCGTGATGATTGTTTCCGCCACGGGTCCGCGGCGGATGACAAGACGAGACCCTTTGGCGCGCAAAGACGCGTCGAGACGCAGCAGAGACTGATGCAGCCACCATCGCGAAGCGGCTCCCGGTGGCGGAGAGTCTTCTTCAGGAGACCAGAGGAAAACGGGAATGACGGGGAGACCGGTTGCCACGGCGGCGTGGAGAGCGGGGTTATCGTCCAGGCGCAGGTCGCGGCCGAACCACATCAGCACGCATTGGTTCGTCGTCATGCTTGAGTTCCGGCCGCTCCCGGGATGAACCCGATTATCTTCTCACGGTGCAGATATCCCCGTTATGCGCTGCGACGAAGCCCCGGTTCGGGCGGAAGAGTTGCCCCGGATTCCTGATGGCCGGACCCGGCGTTGCCGTTGCGAACGGAACGGTCGCCCATCAATTCTGCAGAGCTCGTCTCCAGTTCGCCGCGATACCGCGGCAGGCTGCCGGGGTACTCCTTCTGGATGAAGTCGATCAGCTTTTCCCGCACCAGGCAGCGAAGGTCCCAGGCATCGCTGGAATTGCGGGCGTCCATGAGGGCGCGCAGCTGCATGACATTCTGGAAAAGGTCTGACACCTGCAGGACGCAGACTTTCCCCGACCAGAGTCTGGTCGATTCGCAGGTGCGTCTCAGCTCCTCCCGCAGAGCCTCGACAGGAATGGTGTAGTCGACATAAATGTAACAGTGGGCGAGCAGATCGGCGCTGGTGCGGGTCCAGTTTTGAAAGGTGTTGTCGAGGAACCAGGAGAGTGGGATCACGAGGCGGGTGAGATCCCAGATCCGCACCGTGACATACATGGTGCCGATTTCCTCGATCCAGCCCCAGTTTCCTTCGATCACCACCGCATCTTCAATCCGGAAGGGCTGGGTGAAGGCGATTTGCACACCCGCAACCAGATTGGAGAGCGTGCCCTTCATCGCCAGGCCCACGACCAGACTGGCCAGACCGGCCGAGGCCAGAAGGCTGTCGCCCAGTCTCTGGATATCGTGAAAGGTCATCAGGCTGATGGCCAGCGCGACGAAGATCACCAGCACCACGATGATGTGGTGCAACATCTGAAACTGCGTCTGAATGCGGCGCGCCATGAGGTTATCCGCAACATCGACGCGGTAACGGCCCGAGACGACGTCGGCGGTTACGTCGACCAGCAGAATGATGAGCCACGCCATCGCCGCGATCAGTCCGATCCCCGCGATGTGCTCCAGCGCCACCATCAGGAGGTGCGGGAGGGGAAGGCCGGGCAGCACGCACAGGACCGCGAGGAGCGGAAAGATCCAGCGCGTAGGCCCCTCGCCGTGCTGCACGAGCGAATGACCGACCAGGTGGCCGTGGCTTCGCGTAAAGCGGCGGAGCATCCAGAAGATGATGGCGCGAACGATGAGGGCAGCGACGATTGCAATCGCGAGAAAAACTCCGGACCAGAGCAAGCCGTGCCAGTTCTGCTCAAAAAAACGAGTCATGGAACTGATTTCCCTCCTCTGGGTGGGATGCGGCAGCCGGCCGATCCCGGTAGCACCCCGTTCCGGCACGAGCAAAACCTGGTTGGAAGCCGGGAGAGAGGCAAAATCCTCAGTCCAGCTTGACCTGCCCGTACTCGAGGAGGGTCACCAGCACGACTCCGCCGCTGATATTGCCCAGGGTCGCGAAGAGCAGCCAGTGCAGGTAGGCGCCGGTCGAAACGCCTCGGGAAAGCACTGCCGCGAGAATTTCTCCGCTGGTGGCAACGCAGTGGGCGAAGTGACCGAGTCCCACAATGAAGGTGAGCGCCCAGATCACCGCCATGGAGCCGGTGATGGAATGGCTGCCGCTGACCAGCCACGCAACCAGGGCGATCATCCAGCCGCCGACGACAGCGCTCCAGAAGACGTGTCGCCCTCCCTGCGCGGCGGCTGTTGCCCCCAGTTGCACAAGGGTGTGCAGGATCGCCGGCTGGAGTGCTTTCGTTCGCGCGGCGAGCAGGGCGAAAAGAAAAGCGCCCGCAAGATTGGAGGGGAAAACGATCGCCCAAAGACGCGCGGTGCTCAGAAAGTAGCGGCGCTCGGCGAGGATAAGAGCCACCGGATAGAGAGTGTTCTCGGTGAAAAGCTGGCCGCGGCCGAGAATGACCGCCAGGAAGCCCATAGGGTAGAAAAGCAGGGCTACAAACTGGGCCCACGCCTGCGTGCCGAGGAGCGCCTGCACAACCGATACGCTGAGGCCGGTAAGGCCCATCGTGAGTCCGCCCACGATGCCCGAGACGGCCAGTGCCTTGGCCGGCCGCTGCAGTTCCCGGCGCGCGTTGCGCGACACCTGCTCGTAGATTTCGACCGCCGTGGGCCGGTCCAGGTCCCGCTGCTTCGACTGCGAAGCGTCGTCTTTGGGAGCCGGGTCGATTTTGAGGTGCCGCAAAGGCATTGAGCCTTGGAAGGCGGTTGCGCCCGGCAGGTTGGATTCGTGGCCCAGGGTACACGCCTTTTGGGCCCTTTTCCTCCGCCGGCGGCGCGTTCGGAGGACGCGTCCGGCTCGTGATAGGCTTGGCCTTCGCCGGAACAAGGAGGACGATGAACCAGCAGATTCACTTCGATTTGAAGGCCGCCGCGCGAACCTCGATGATCGCGCACGGCTTTGAACCGGATTATCCAGCTCCGGTCGCGGAACAGCTGCAGCAGATCCGGCAGCATCCCCCCCAGGTTCCGGACGGGGCCAGGGATTTGCGCTCCTGGCTCTGGTCGTCGATCGATAACGACACGTCGCGGGACCTGGATCAGATCGAATATGCCCAGCCGGTCGCGGGTGGAGGGTACCGCGTGTCGATCGGCATCGCCGACGTCGACGCGTTTGTGCCGAAGGGATCGCCCATCGACCAGCATGCTTTGCGTGAAACGACAACCGTCTACACCGGGGTCGAGAACTTCTCCATGCTGCCGGAAGCGTTGTCGACCGGCTTAACGTCGCTGCTCCAGGATCAGGAGCGTATAGCGGTGGT
Organism: Acidobacteriaceae bacterium; assembly: GCA_049679565.1. Classification (GTDB taxonomy): domain Bacteria; phylum Acidobacteriota; class Terriglobia; order Terriglobales; family Acidobacteriaceae; genus Palsa-343. Next base: position 1,039 of record JBAUGH010000702.1, on the reverse strand, counting down.
CATTGAGTTCACCGTCGATGCGCAGGCGCAGATTACAGGAAGCGAGATCTATCGGGCTCGCGTGGTCAATCGGGCACAGCTGGCCTACCCTTCGGTGGGCGCCTGGCTGGACGGCAAGGGTGCAGCGCCCGCGAAAGTCGCGGCGTCGGCGGAACTGGCGCTGCAGCTTCGCGCCCAGGACGGAATCGCGCAGCGGCTGCGGAGCGAGCGCGCGCAACAGGGCGCGCTCAATCTGCTGACCATCGAAACGCATCCAATCCAGCTGAGCGACGGGGAAATCGACATCGAAGCCGAGGTGAAGAACCGGGCGACGCAGCTCATCGAAGATTTCATGATCGCGGCCAACGGAGTTGTTGCCCGGGCGCTGGAGGCGAAGAAGTATCCTTCGATTCGCCGGGTGGTGAAGACCCCGAAGCGCTGGGACCGGATCGTGGAACTTGCCCGCCAAAGGGGCGCCCAACTGCCGGCGGAGCCGGACCCGAAACCGCTGCATGATTTTCTCTGTGAGCAGCAGGCAAAGGATCCCGATCATTTTGCCGACCTGTCGCTGGCGGTGATTAAGCTCCTCGGGCCGGGCGAATATGTGGTTGAGCTGCCGGGAGCGCCGAGCGAAGGGCATTTTGGACTGGCCGTTCACGATTACACGCACTCGACGGCGCCCAATCGGCGGTATGCGGATCTGGTGAGCCAGCGTTTGCTGAAAGCGATGATGGCGGGGCAGCCCTCGCCCTATTCCGACGCCGAGCTGGAATCGATAGCCGCCCAGTGTACGCGGATGGAGGATGCGGAACGGAAAGTTGCGCGGGAGATGCAGAAGCGCATTGCCGCGGTCGCCATGAGCGGGCGCATCGGCCAGGCGTTCGATGCGATCGTGACCGGCGCAACCGACCATGGCACGTTTGTCCGCACCCTTCAGCCGCACGTGGAAGGAATGCTGGTGCGGGGACAACAGGGTCTGGATGTGGGGGACAAGCTGCGGGTCCAGCTGGTGCGCACCGATCCGGCGCGCGACTACATCGACTTCGCCCGGGCCTGAAAC
>JBAUGH010000701.1:0-3592 GCA_049679565.1 Acidobacteriaceae bacterium | reverse complement strand
CATCTGGACCGTGCCTTTCACGATATGCATGAGGGCGTCCACGCAAAGGGAGTGCTTGTCCTTGATTGACTCTTTTGGCTCCATTTCGCTTTCCGACCCGAGTTTCGAGCACGAACGGTTGCGTGTCATCACCGTCAGGAGTCGAGCCTTGGGGCGACGTGGTGACGTTTCCGTGTGGGTGCCGGAAGCGGACGAGATTTCCACCCTGCTTATCCTTCTGCACGGCGTCTGCGGCAGCCACTGGTCGTGGGCGCTGGAAGGTGGCGTCCACCACACCGCAGCTCGCATGCTCGTGTCCGGTGAGATCTCCCCGCTCGTGATTGCCATGCCCAGCGACGGGCTCCGCGGCGACGGCAGTGCCTGGCTCACGTGGCCCGGCGCAGAAGATGTAGAGCGGTGGGTAATCGACGAGGTGCCGCAGGTCGCCAGCATCGCGGCACCCTGCCTGAGGCAGGACGCGGCTGTTGTGATCGCCGGGCTTTCCATGGGCGGCTACGGCGCGCTGCGGCTCGGAGCCAAATATCCGGAGCATTTCTGCGGGGTCTCAGCGCATTCCGCCATCACTGACATCTCTGAAATGGCGAACTTCGTCGAAGAGCCGATGGAGACATTCCTCGCAACGGCTCGCGGGGAAGAACTGAGCACGCTCTATTGGTTCCGCAGGAATCGGAACCTCCTGCCCAGGCTTCGCTTCGACTGCGGAACCAGCGATCAGCTCATCGGCCCCAACCGCGCCCTCCACGCCGCGCTTCTCTCTGAGGGCATTCCGCACATTTATGAAGAATCTCCTGGCGGCCACGACTGGTCCCGCTGGCAGGAACAAGTGCCCGGCACTCTGCGATTTGCTGCTCCGGGCGCTCCTCGTTCGGAACCTTAGAGAGGGCAAATAGCCTCCGCCTCAAGAACGCCCAATACGCAGGTGTCGCCAAGGCGGAGGGGCGCGGCGACAAGGAGCGCCCATGGTCTTCCATCGAAACTGCGGGCCCGAAATGCCACGGCGACCCGGCCGGATCGACCGTTGATGGGGCGGTGATAACGAATATCAGGCGCGGCTCTGAAAGTCGAATCGAAGCCGAGGCGGGATTCGTGGGGCGCGAATGGCAGTTTGCTTTTGGCAGGCAGTACTTCGCCATGCCTGCAAAACGCCGTGCAATATTGCGGGACGTCTCGGCTAAAACGGCGGGCTATTTTCTCTTATTTCAAACGCTTTAATACTTGACAGAGAACATAAGGCCCGGGCATAGTTTAAATCTCGGCCCCCGCTCCACTGTGCAGCACTCCACCCGTCTTTAGCAGGACTCAGAAAGGTCACATCCATGGCAACAGATCTGTCTCAATTTCACCGTCCCGTTAGCAACCTCGTCCCATGGCCGCAGAACCCGGATGAGTGGGAACGGTACCGGCTAACCGAGGGACAGATCGCCGACTTCGACCGTCAGGGATATATTGCCGGAATTAAAGTGCTCGATGATCCGCAGATAGAAGTGTTGTGCTCGGAACTCGCCGGGCTGATGCGGAAATCGCATCCCGCTAACTCGCTCTTCTACGAATACCACTCCAACGAGTCGTTGGACCCCGACACCGCACTCTTCCACGCTCTGGGAGCCTGGCGAGCGGAGCCGGGATTTCACGATATCCTTTGGAATCCCGCAATCCTGATGCCCATGGCCCAGCTGTTGCGCGGCCCCATACGCCTATGGCACGACCAGCTGTTCTGCAAGCCGGCAAAACACGGCGGCGTCGTTGCTTGGCATCAGGATTATTCCTTCTGGACCGGCACAGCGCCGATGGCCCACATCACCTGCTGGATCGGCCTGGACGACAGCACCCGCGAGAACGGATGCCTCTACTATGTGCCGGGCAGTCAGCGCTGGAGGGTGCTGCCGAGGGCCGGTCTCACCGGAAACATGGAAGAGATTGAGACCGTACTCAAGCCGGAGCAGAAAGAGGCATTCCGTCCTGTCCCCATCGAGCTTCGCCGCGGTGAATGTTCCTTCCACCATCCGCTGCTGGTGCACGGCTCGTATGCCAACTACTCAGAACGGCCGCGTCGCGCCACCCTCGTCAATGCCTTTCGCGATGGAGTACGATCCGCCACCGACGAGGAACTGCTCGCGGGCGTACCCCGCATTCCGATCAATGCTCCGATGAGCGGGCGGTTCTTCCCCATTCTCTTCGACCCGCAGCTCGCCGGACTGGAACTCCCACCCAGTGCTCCGCTGCCAGCCTAAGGAGCCCCCGTTCTCTCTCGGCGGTTCTTCGGGTCCAGAGCGAGTGCCTTGTGAAGCAGCCGGAATGCGTCATCGCTTCAGCCAGCTTCACGATAGTACCCACCATGGGAATCGGAGCCTGCATCAGCGGAATGCGATCCGTCCCACCACCACCGCCGAGGCGGATGAGAAGCCGTGCAGCGGTTGCGGAGGATCACGCTCCACCGGAACGTTATGTCCGCCGATCACGCCGTTGTAGCGCTCCCACGTAAGGCGGGTCCGCTCCCAGGTCGTAATTACATTGTCCATATAGCGGCGGCTGATCTCCGCTGCCTTTTCCGGATAGCCATACTGCATGAGCGCCTCGCCAACCACCACCTGCTGTTGCGGCCAGCTTTCCGGGTAGCACCACTCCAGCGCTTTGAATTCCGGATGGATCTCCGGATAAACCCGGTCCGTGAAGGTGAGTCCGTACGGGTGATCGAACTTATTCAGGTGTTCCATCGCCTGCCGTGCCTGGTCTGGCGACGCAATTTTCGTCCACAGCGGCCAGTAAGCATTAAGCGAGTAATAGGGGAGGCGCGTCTTCCGGACATAGTCGTATTCGAAGTAGAAACCTTCCCCCGAATCCCAGCAGTAGTGGTTGATTGATTCCGCCCGGTTTTCCGCCTCCCTGCGCCATTGCGAAGCTTTGTCACTCCATCCAAAACGTTCGGCTATTGAGCTCAGCACCTGAGCCTGGCGCATGAGCGCGCAGTTCACGTGAATGGGTACGCAGTGCCGGACCTCCCCCCCGAAGATTGGCGTGTAATCCAGACCTGACTCCGCCTCGGATGCCAATTCGAGATCTCTCTCGCCGCCCCTCCCGCTATCTCGACAAGTGGACAGCCCGATCGGCGTCGCATGCCCCGGCGCATTCCAGTATCCCCTGTACGACCTTTCCAGCAGCGGATAGGAAAGCATCGCTATCTCGTCGTCGTCTTTCTTCACGGCGAGGTACTTATCCACGCTCATCGCCAGCATCGGCGGCTGCCCGCGCGTCTCATAGAAAGTCCGATTGCCATTGAGCACTTTCCCGAACCGCTCGATCATAAGGAGCTGATCGAGGATGTTCCATCGCACGATATCCGTCCGGTCATGCGCCAGCAGGCCGAGGTTAATGAAATGGTCGTCCCAGCCATACATTTCCGGAAACGATCCAACCGATCCTCCACCGGAACTGTACGGGAAGGGTAGAAACAGCAAGCTCCCCGCCGGGCTGTGCGACCAGGGATGGTTCTCCCCCACCGGTGTCGGCGGCTTACCCCTCGCATCGCGACGAATGCCCTCTTCAGTGGAACGCTCCAGGTCTCCATCCCACCAGGTGCGCATCGCAGCGTCCA
>JBAUGH010000700.1:0-5611 GCA_049679565.1 Acidobacteriaceae bacterium | reverse complement strand
CAGCGAGTTGTTCTCGGAACTGGATCGAGCCTAGGCTGCAGCCGCTTCACGACGCGGTCAGCGCCCCAGCACCTTCGCAGCTTCCTCAGCGAAGTACGTCACGATAAACCCCGCCCCAGCCCGCCGGATCGACAGCAGCGACTCGAGCATCGCCCTCTGCGGCTCCAGCCACCCCTTCGCAAACGCCGCCTGCAGCATGGAGTACTCGCCCGACACCTGATAAGCGCCAATCGGCGCGTCAAATCGCTCCCGCGCTTCCCGGATCACGTCCAGATACGGCATCGCCGGCTTCATCAGGATCATGTCCGCGCCTTCGTCCAGATCCATCTCCATCTCCCGCATCGCCTCGCGAAGGTTCGCGCCATCCATCTGGTAGCTCCTCCGGTCGCCAAACTGCGGAGCGGAATCGGCCGCCTCGCGAAACGGCCCGTAAAACGCCGACGCAAACTTCGCCGCATACGAGAGGATCGGAATCTGCTCCAGGCCCTCCTCATCCAGCTCATCGCGAATCGCCGCCACCCGGCCGTCCATCATGTCGCTGGGGGCGACCACATCGGCTCCGGCCCGCGCCAGCGAAACCGCCGCCTTCGCCAGCAGTTCCAGCGTGGAGTCGTTCTCGATCTCAAACTCGTCCCCGTGCTTCTGCACAATCCCGCAGTGCCCGTGGGAGGTGTACTCGCACAGGCAAACATCGGCGATCACCACCAGCTTCTTCGCCGCGCTCGACTGCTTCAGCGCCCGCAGTCCCTGCTGCACGATCCCCTGATCGTCCCACGCCCCGGTGGCCTGCTCGTCTTTCTGCTCCGGCAGACCGAAGAGCAGCAGCCCGCCGACCCCCAGCGCCGCCGCGGCTTCGGCTTCCTTCACCGCCTCGTCCACCGAGAGGTTGAAGACGCCCGGCATCGAGCCGATCTCCCGCCGAATCCCTTCGCCCGGGCAGACGAACAGCGGCAGGATCAGCGCGCCGGGCTCCAGATGCGTCTCGCGCACCAGCGCGCGCAGCGGCTCATTCCGCCGCAGGCGCCGCATCCGGCTGATGGGGAATTCCATGCCTCGATTGTAAGGCCCCATGGCGCCCGCCCGACTCCACCCGTCCGCTTCTACCGGGCCTGATAGTAACCGCTCGGCTCGGCGCTGGGCGCGGCAATCTGCTCGTACTCCTGCCCCGACGCGCTCGGCAGCAGGACCCACAGCGTGTAGATGGCCAGCACGGTTCCGGTGATCGGCCGGATCAGCGTCAGGAAGGCGGTCACGATGGCCAGCGCCCGCGCCCACGGCGCGCGCCGCAGCAACGCCATGCCCGTGACCACGCAGAGGATGGCGCGGATCACCAGAATTCCGGTGACCAGCGGGATGAACCACGGCACGTTGCCGAAGGGAAAGCTGTAGAAGCCGTCGTACCCGTGCCCCAGGGGAAAGCCCCAGCCGCGAAAGATGCCTTCGAGGAAAGGAATCACGGTCAGCCAGTGGATCAGGATCCACGCGGCGTAGACCACCCACAGAATGCCCAGGGTGTGGACGTGGCGATGCACCCGCGTCCAGTACCACGGCGGAGGCGTCGCGGTGGCAATCGGAGTCACCTGCCGACCGCATCGCGAGCAATAGGGCTGATATGGATCCATGGGCTGGCCGCATACGTTGCAATACATCGTCCTCACCTCCGCTGCATGGCCTGATCAAGAGATACGCAGGCGGACGGCGTCCGGTTCCGGACATTGCGCCGATCGCCGTCCTCCCCCCGTCCCCCTGTTAAGCTGATTAGCGGCAGTATTCGGAGACCCATGTCCTGGTTCAGGCGGGAAGACAACAAGATCGAGTCCGGCGCGAACCGGGTCCGCACCGAGGGCCTGTGGATCAAGTGCGAGGGCTGCGACCAGGCCCTGTGGAAGGCCGATCTCGAGGCCAATCTGCAGGTTTGCCCCAAGTGCGGGCGGCACGGCCGAATCGACGCCCGCGCCCGCGTCGAAAGCCTGCTGGAACCGGGGTTCGAGCGCGTGGATGGCGACCTCCGATCCACCGATCCGCTCCAGTTCACCGACCTGAAAGCCTATAAAGCCCGCCTGATCAAGGCCCAGGCCGACACCGGTCTCAACGACTCGGTCATCAATGCGCAGGGGCTGCTTGGCCCCCATCGCGTGGTGCTGAGCGTGATGGAGTTCGGCTTCCTCGCGGGAAGCATGGGCTCGGTTGCCGGCGAAACCATCGCTCGCGCCATCGATCGAGCGGCCGACAACCGCTGGCCCCTGATCACGGTTGCCTCTTCCGGCGGCGCCCGCATGATGGAAGGCATCGTCAGCCTCATGCAGCTGGCCAAGGTCTCGACCGCCCTCGTCCGCCTCGACGAGGCGCGGATCCCCTTCATCTCCATCCTGGCCGATCCCACCACCGGAGGCGTCACCGCCAGCTTTGCCATGCTGGGCGACCTGAACATCGGCGAGCCGGGGGCGCTCATCGGCTTTGCCGGACCCCGGGTGATCGAACAGACCATCCGGCAGAAGCTGCCCGAAGGCTTCCAGCGGTCGGAGTTCCTGCTCGAGCATGGATTCCTCGATGCCGTGGTGCCGCGGCGCGAGATGAAGGCCTACCTGGTCCGGGCGCTCGACTTCATGCGGGTGCCGAAGACGGCTTAAGCGGGAGCCGGGCTGGCATCCATTCTCGAAAATCATCCCCTCATCCGTCTACATGTCGTTTAAAATAAACGACATGACTTGGGATCATCCCTTCTCGTCTTTTCCCCGCCGAAGGGTGGGGAAGCCGCGCTGCCTGCTCCGAATTTTTTAAAAAAGAGGGACTGCGGCAACCTGCTGATTGGGCAGGGCCGTTGGGTAATAGCCTGCGGGTATTACCCGCTTCCCCTGCTCCCCAGTTTCGCCCATCTTTCGCCCGCTTGCCGCGATACGGCAGAGCCTTGACCAGCGAAAGGATGGCGCCGCGAGGGGAGTTCGATGCAAAGGAAAAGCCGCCCGGAGGCGGCCTTTTTTCTTTTTAACCCTCTATTTATAGAATACCAGATTCGGGGCTTAACACTGCCAACTTTCTTTCGTCCTGGCGGGCTTTAAGATCTTTGTTTTGTTGGATTATGACTTTGGTTTTCGGACTCGTGGCTTGACAGATTCGGGGTACCCCCGAGGCTCTTACAGGGCTGCGGCGCAATGCGGCTGAGTGAGCGGCGCCCTGGGCTGTTGGGGCCAGCGCAGTGCCTGGTCGATCGAGAGCACGTGGAGGATGAAGAACAGGGGCACGGCAAACGTCGGAATCAGGCTGAGAGGCAACACGGTCATGGCGCTGGTCGGCACTCCGCGGGGATCGATGAAGGGCGTCAGGGTACCCAGCGCGACCGCCGTGACCAGATCCGCCATGCCCAGCACCTGCCACAGCACGAAGCTGCGGCGATGACGGGGATTCGCCAGGGCAAGCGCCGCGAGGGGCGCCGTGACGCCGATCGCCATATCGCCCCATCCCGCGGGCTGCGCGAAGAGATTGGGCAGAATGCCGTAGGTTGCCAGGACGAGAAAGACAAATCCGCCCACCCTCCACGACTGGATCAGGGTGAGGATGCGGGGATCCAGAGAGTGGGTGAACGCGCGGAAATTGCGCGACGAGGCAAACCAGACGAAGAAGAGCACCAGGGGCGTGAGAGCCGCGACGCCAAAGGCCAGGGGCGGCTGGTTGGGGCCCGTTTTGTAAAGATGGAGGGCGGAGGCCGCGAGGGCAACCACAAACCAGGCGGCGATGAGACCGAGGGTGACTTTGGCGTAGCGAGACATGGGGGTTCCTATTCTGCGACCGCGGAGGTCGCCTGATCGATGAGTTTGGAAACGCTGACCCAGAGCTCTTCGCCGAATTGCGCGCGCAGCTCTGCCTGGGCGTCCTGCCAGAGGGGCAGGGCGCGGTCGAATTGCTCCCTGCCCGCGGGGCTCAGGCTCAACCGCCGTTGCCGGCGGTCGGCGCCGATGCCGCGCTCGATCCAGCCATGCCTGCGCATGATGGCGAGGGTTCGGGTGAGGGTGGTGCTGTCCATCGCCAGGATTTCTCCCAGGCGTCCCTGGGAGACTTCGCCGGTCAGCGACAGCGCCTGGAGGATGCTGAACTGGGTAATGGTGAGACCCGCGAGGCTCAGGGCCGCGTCGTAGCGCTGGCTCAGGAGCCGAGTCACCCTGCGGAAGCCGGCGCAGAGGCAGGGGAGCGCGGGAAGGGAGGGTTGGCTCATATCGAAATAGATGTATATACACCTATCTCGATTCAGATTCCGCGAAGAACGGATGAAAAGCCAGTGACCCGCTCAAGCCAATAGCAGGCTCGAGCGGGTCACACTGGGAAGCGGTGCAGAGACAGGAGTTATTGAGAGGTCAGTGGGTCCTGCAGGCTGGCGCTGGATAGCTGATGATCGCCATGGGATTGCTGCCGTTGCCGCCGTTGTAGCCAATGGTGAAAGGCGCTCCGGAGACGGGCGTAAGGCTTCCGTTGGGGGCGACCTTCATGCCGTACACCGTGCCGGCGCCGAAGTCGACCGAGTAGAGATAGTCTCCGGCCGCGGTGACGGCGAGGCCCCCGACCCAGCTGCCGTTCGTGCTGAAGGGCGAGCCGGCAACCGGACTCAGGCTTCCATTCGGAGCGACGGCGAGGGAGGGGATTTGCCCCCCAAACGAGTTCTCGCTGAAGAGGAAGTTATCCCGGGGGCTGAGGGTGAGATCGAGGCTGGTCCCGGTGGCGCCGTTGGAGAAGGGCGAGCCGGGAATGGGGGTGAGAGTGCCATTCGGCTGCAGGTCGTCGACGTCGATGGGGGCGCTGGATGTGGCCGAATCATAGCCGGTGGCGAAGATGCGGTTGCCCTGGCAATTGGCTTCGACGGCCTCATTGGTGCTGTGGACCGGGAAGGGAGAACCGGCGACCGCAGTGAGCGAGCCGGCGTTGCTGATGCTGTAGACCTGGAGGGCGTCGTTCCTCCATTCCCCGGCGACGAGGAAGTGCTGGGGCGTCACGGCCAGTCCGTTGAGGCTGGCGTTGGCGGCGAAGGGCGAGCCGGGAACCTCGGCGAGCTGACCGCTGTTCGGCGCGATGGAGAGGACATGGATCAGCGTATTCGCGCGGTTGGTGGCAAAGAGGAAGCGATGATCCGGACTGGCGGTGATGGAGTAGTCGCCGGACGTGTCGGGAAGGAGAAAGGGCGAGCCGGAAAGCTCGAGGGCGCCGGTCTGCGGATTGAGAGTGAAGGTGCTGATGGAGCCATCGCCATCGTTGGTGGCGTAGAGAACCGTGGCGTTGCCGATGGGGACCAGGGCCAGCCCCTGCTGATCCTCGGAAGTGCCGCCGCCGGAGCCGGAGGTGAGGAAGGGCGAGGCGCTGAGCTGGGTGAGGCTGCCGTTGGCAGCGATGGAAAAGCCGGTGACGGTGTTGGTGGGGCTCTGGTCGTTGACGTAGACGAACCGGTTCTGGGCTGAGGCACTGGCCACCAGGCACAGGAGAGAGGCGAGCAGGATGGGTTTCATGGGAACTCCATGCAGCAATGAGGGGGAGGGTTAGGCTGCGTTTTCCCGGACACACGCAGCACGGACACACGAGGGGATTGCCAACGCATGCGTTCGCGCGATCGACGTGCGCTGATAAGGGG
>JBAUGH010000699.1:0-4163 GCA_049679565.1 Acidobacteriaceae bacterium | reverse complement strand
GTATCGGGGTTGGTTTTGACATCGAAGTCCACGTACACGGTGGACTGGCCATTGTTGGCGTTGACCGAATACATGTAGAGCATGTTGTCGACGCCGTTCATCTGCTGTTCGAGGGGCGTGGCAACGGCTTCGGTCAGCGTCTTCGCATCAGCTCCCGGATAAAGCGCCTGAACCTGAATCTCCGGGGGCACGATGTTGGGATACTGCGACGTGGGCAGCGTCAGCATCGAGACTGTGCCCACGATCACGGTCAGAATGGCAATGACGATAGCAACGATGGGCCTGCGGATGAAGAACTTCGACATGGTTAACTCCCGGTCGCGGGGTTGACGGCAGCGGGGAGGTGGGCCACATGCGGAGCGACCGGAGCACCCTCTCTCAGTTTCTGCAAATTATCGGTGATGATCTGAGTTCCCGGCTGTAGACCGCCGTCCACGATCCAGTCGCTGCCAGATTGAGGGCCGAGCTTCACGTTCACAACGTGGACGCGATTGCCCGGACCGACGGTGGCAACCTGCTCGATGCCCTGCAGTTCCTGAACGGCAATCTGCGGCACCAGAAGTGCGTGACGGACAATCTCGGTTTCCGCGCTGACCCGCCCGAACTGCCCGGGGCGAAGAACGTTGCCGGGATTGGGGAAAGCCGCGGCGATCCGAATCGCGCCCGTCTGCTGGTTCATCTGCCGGTCGACGAAGATGATGTGGCCCTGGTGCGGGTAGGTTTGTCCGTTGGAGAGGGTCAGTGTGAGAGGCAGGTTCGATCCGCTTCGGAGCAGATCGCCGCCCGATTGCCTGGCGCGATCCGCCAGCGCGAGGTATTCGTTGTCGCTGATGGAGAAATAAACCTTAATGGGATCGAGCTGCGAAACCGCCGTCAGCACGGACTGCGGACTGACGAGGTTGCCGACCTGGGTCGTTGCCTGGCCGGCCACCCCGCCGATCAGCGAGCGTACCTGCGTGAATCCGAGGTTCAGTTGCGCGGTCTTCAGAGCTGCTTCCGCAGCGCTCACCGCCGCTTGTCCCGTGGCCACGCCCGCCTGCGCCTGCGCTTCCTGCTGCGTCTCGTTGTCCAGCTGGCTTTGGGCGATGGCGCGAGCCTGAGCCAGCGGTGCGTCTCGCTTCACGTTAATCTGTGCCAGTGCCAGCTGGGCCCGCGCCTGGGCGAGCTGCCCCTCCGCTTGCTCCACCTGGGCCTGCGCCTGATCGACCACCGCCTGGAATGGCCGCGGATCGATCTGAAATAACACCTCACCCTTCGCGACCGGCTCTCCCTCGCGGTATTCCTGCTTTACCAGATATCCGCTGACCTGGGGCTGTATCTGTGCATTCACATAGCCATCGAGTGTCCCGACCCACGAACCGGTCAGCGCCACGTCTGCCTCCGCGGCGCGAACCACCGATACCGGCATCGGCCCCATGGGGTGTGCGGATGCCGTCGCCGCCCTGCCCGTCTGGCAGCCGGCCAGCATCGCGGTGCAGAGGGCGAGGAAAAGGACGGCCAGCACCACCCGTACGCCCAGGGATTCAGACTGCCTGGGCCTCGAAGTCTGCGTCACGGTCATCGGTTACTCCCGTGTAAAAAGATGTGCGAAAAACATACACGCATGTATATTGGCTTCAGATTCGGGCGAGCCCCCGTCCGATGCAAAATTCGCGCGGAGGTTCCAGGCAGCGCCATGATCGCGAAGCGCACAGCACCAAAGCGCATCACAAGCAGGGTGAGAAAGGTCACTCGCCAGCAGCAGGACCGGGCGCTCTCCACCCGTCGCGACCTGATGAATGCCGCGCGCAGCATTTTTGCCCGAAATGGATTTGAAATGACCCGCCTCGAGGACATCGCCGCAGCGGCCGGGAAAACGCGCGGCGCCTTCTATGCGAACTTCCGCGACAAGGAAGACGTATTCTTCGCTCTGTTCGAGGACAACCTGCGCCGCGAGAAGCGACAAATGGGTGAGCAGCTCAAAGAGGCCGGTTCGGAGGCAGAGCGGATCGAGGTTCTGGCGAGGCACCTTCTTTCGGTCATCGGAAACCGCCGGCGCATGCTGCTGGCGCTGGAGTTCAAACTCTATGCGATCCGTCATCCCAGGAGGACCAAGCGGCTCGCCGACCTGCATTCGGCGTTGTGCCTCAGCTGCGCGGAAGCGAATGTCGAGAAACTCATCCCGGGGTTCGCCTGCCTGACCGCAAAAGAGAAGCGAAGGCAGACCGCTCAGGTTGGAGCGCTTCTGGATGGTATCGCTCTGAATCTGATGTTCGATCGCCGCGGCCTGCCCGGAGACCTGATTCTCCGCCACCTGCGGGCGGCGCTGCGCATCGCGCTTCCCAAACAGTGAGAGCGGCGTTGTTCGCCGCCCGATCAGCGCTGCTGCGCGCCCAGTACCGCCGGAATGTAGAAATGGAAGAATCGGTCCGAGTCCGATGCGAGGCAGACGTTCGCGTTCGGCGCGCCGGAACCCTCCCGCGTGTATCCCCGATCATCCACTATCAGGTGCATCGGCTGCGTCGGGCACAGCGCTGGATCGATCGTCGCCGCCACCGCCATCGCATCGAAGAGCGTCGGCGTCGGATTCTGCGTCGAATCAGTCCACTCTTCGTACAGCGAAACCAGCGCGTTGGTTACTCGCGTGCCCTGGCTGAACAGCGTGCTCCGCAGCACCTCGTCCAGTTTCAGCTGGGTCGAGTCCAGCGGCATCACGTATAGCGGGACGCCCGATGTGAACAACTTCTGAGCCGCCGGAATGTCCATAAGGATGTTGTATTCCGCATCGGGGCCGCGATCGGGCAGGTAGCCCAGGTCGCCATAGCCTCGCCGGACCGATCCGCCCATAACCACCACCCGGCGGAGTTTTCGGAATGTTACCGGATCCCGCTCAATCGCCTCGCCGATATTCGTGAACGGCGCAATCGAAACCAGGGTGATCTGCCCCGGATTGCGCCGGATCGTGTCGAGGATAAAGGCCACTGCGTCCGGCCGCCGGTTGGCGGGCTTCGGCCCCGCCTCCGCCCATCTGGCCTGCGTGAACGGTGAGTTGGAATGCGTCGCCGGCCCCGCATAGACAGGGATGTCTCCGTGACCCGTCTCCGCCAGGAACCGCGCGGCCAGCTGCGCGCGCAGGCTGGTGTCGCCCCAGGCCGTAGTCACGCCCAGCAACTGCAGCTTCGGGCTGGTTTCCGCCAGAGCCAGAGCAAAAGCATCGTCGATGTCATCGCCGATGTCGGTATCGAGGATGATTTTCTGCACCTCGCCCCGCGGCGCGCTCTGCGCTGCGAGGCGCCCGCCGCCTGCCACGCACATCGCCATCAGCGTCAACGCGACAAGGACCGCCATTCTTCCCAACTGCGTTTGCGTTCCGGGATTGTTCATCGTGCCAGCTCCTGGGGAAGGTGTCGTTCCATCAGGCTATCCACATCCGCCCGCGTTGGCATGGAGGACAGGGCACCGCGGCGAGTCACCGAAACCGCCGCCGCCGCCGCCGCAAAGCGCGCTGCCTGCCGGGGGTCTTCCCCTCGCACCAGCGCTACCGCAAAGGCGCCGTTGAAGGCGTCGCCCGCTCCAGTGGTATCCGCCGCGCTCACCGCAAAGGCCGGTACCTTCGCGCGCATCCCGTCCGCCAGGCCCAGATACGCCCCCTGCGCGCCCAGCTTCAATGCGATGTTCTTCGCGCCCAGCGCCGTCAACGCCTCGATCGTCGCCGTCGGCTCGCCCGCGCTGGCGCTGTTCGGCCTCCCGCACAATAGGCGCGCCTCCGTGTCATTCGGAGTGATCCAGGCCAGGTCGCGCCAAATCACTGCAGGCAAATCTCGTGCCGGCGCAGGATCCAGCATCAGGGGTACGCCCTCGCGCGCACATATTGCCGCCAGATGCTCCACGGTTGCCAGTGGAATCTCCAGCTGCGTCAGCACCATCGCCGCCCCACGCAGCACATCCAGCTGTGCATCCAGATCCTCAGGTCCTACACGCGCGTTCGCGCCCGGTGTCACGATGATGCTGTTATCGCCCGCTGGCTGCACAAGGATCATCGCCGTCCCCGTAGGTCCCTCGCTTACGGAGATCGCCCTCGTGTCCACGCCCGCATCCGCCAGCGCCTGCCGGAGCTCCTCGCCGAATACATCTGAGCCCACGCGTCCGATCATTGCCACCGGATAGCCCAGTCGGCTTACGGC
>JBAUGH010000698.1:0-5321 GCA_049679565.1 Acidobacteriaceae bacterium | reverse complement strand
TCGAGCTGTACACGTTCACCCCATAGAAAAACGGCAGCCCCCAGTCGAAGCCGTAGCCTACAGGGTTGGGGCCGCCCAGCGTAGGAAGGGCCGCGTCCGATCCGGTCGTGCCCGTGAAGAGTGTCTGGGCGTTGGCGATGCTGAAGGTGGTGGTCTTCGAGGTGCCATTCTGGCCCTCGTTCACCGCGGAGTAGTTCTCCGTCGTTGTCGGGCAATACCATTCGTTGCCGATGTTGGCCGGGCACAAGGGCAGGTTCGGCGTGTTGGGGAAGAACAGACCGTTCGAGCCGCTGTCGATGAAGCTGTAGGGACCGGCGCAGTTCAGGGCATTGGTGACGCCCAGAGCCTGGCCATCGAACTGGGTGGTGAAGGCGTCGCACACCGTCGTCATCACGGTGGCGCTGGAGGCGAGTTGATTGTTCGACTCCGTGCCGATGCCGAAAATCAGGCTGCCGTTCACCGTCGCGGCTGCGCCCCCGGAGACGGCGGGCAATTCGAAGATCACCCCGTTGTTGTCGGTCGGCAGCAGCACCACCGGATTCGTCACCTGATTCGCGCGGGCGACGAAGGCGGGATTGCAGCTGCTGCCCGAACAGGTGTAGTAAGTGGCTGCGGGCGGGCTGGCAAGGCCGCCAGAGGGATCGCAGGCGCTCTTGTTCTCGTAGACACAGTCCGTGGGCTCGAGGCCGACCCCGAGAATACCGTTGGCTCCCAGCAGCGCGGCGGTGTTGTCGTTGGCGGTGCTGCCCTGGGAGCAGCTGCTGGGGATGCCGGTGGTCGCGCTGCTGACCACCTGAACCGGGACTTTGGCAGCAGTCTCCCCGCCCATGGTGACGTCGGCCTGCTGGACCGGACCCCAGAGGTAGGACCCGTCGGCAAAGGCCACGCAGTCGTAAGCCGGAGAGCCGCTGGAGGCGTTCACCGCGGGCAGGTTCAGCGAAGACACGGCCGACTGGAAGATACGCAGGCCGGGTGAGCCGGTGTCCACCAGCACGTCGTCAATGGTGGTGCAGTTTGTCGTGCTGCCCGGCGCGCAAACCGTCACCGTCGCGAACGCGGCATTCGCGTACAGTTCGCCCTGCGGCGAATTCGCCGTGGGACCGCCGTTGACCGCGAGCGAAAGAACGTTGGAGCCGCTGCTGCCGCCCGATCCCGATCCCGACCCCGAACCGCTGCCGCCGCCCAGATTGATCACCGGCGAACTGCTGCTGCCGCCGCAACCGGCCAGCCCCGTCAGGCCCGCGAGAGCCACCACCACGAATGTCCTGCGCACAAAGTCTCCTCGAAACTATCGGATCTGGTCGGCGGTGATGCCCTCGGGAAGCAGATCGGGAACGTAGGCGCGGCCGAAATGGGCGCGCATGTGCCCGGCGGTTTGCACCACCAGGCCCGGCAACTGGATGTTGAGCGGCGGATGTCCGTAGCGGTGCGGCTGGGCCTGAAGAGCGGCGGCATATTGCGGGAAATACGCGCCCAGAATCTGCGCCATCTGCGGAGGAAACTGCCCGTGCCAGGTCACGGCGAACACTTTGCCTGCAGGCGAGACGTACTCGTCGACGACCGTGCCTTCAGGAGACTGGATTTCGTGGAGGGCGTAGTCGCGGGCCTGACTGACGGTGATCGCCGCGTTCATGTGGACGCGATCCGCCTCAACGGAATTGGCGTCGCTGCCGAGGGAGCCGAATGCCGGCAGCGAAACCGCCGTTAGAACAACGCCGGCCGCAAGCGTAGTCAGCGCTCGGCGCCGCGTTGGGGGGAGAAGGAACATCCGGGCCCTCCTGATCGCTGATTAGACGGGACCGGGAGGCGTTTGGTTTACCGCGGTGTCCGGAGGCACCGGACCAGGCACCGGATCAAAGCTGCCCGAGCGGCCCAAAGCGGCCCGGGCCTGACCCCGCTTCCCTCAGGGATTTGGCCGGCGGCGATCGGCCTCAATCCGCGCCCGGATACTTGACGCTGCAACCGTAGGGACGCGTGTAGGTGACCGCCACCTGCTGCCCGGCCATCGCCGCGGTCAGAGCCGCCGACACGTAGTTCTTCGAGTGCGGAATATCGGCCGGGTCCGTCGTGGGATGATCGTCGATAGCTCCCGAGTAAATCAGCCGGCCGGAGGGATCGATCACGTACATGTCCGGCGTGGTCTTCGCTTCGTAGAGATGGCCGATGGCGCCGCTGGGATCGAGGATCGCGGCAGTAGGATCGGCGTGCATCTTCGTCATGTACGCATTCTCGTCGGCTGCGGTCATGTAACCCTGATGGCCGGGCGCCGATGACAGCACGGTGAGCCAGACCACGCCTTTCGCAGTCCACTCCTTCTGCAGAGCCTGCATGTTGCCGCTGTCATAGTGTTTGCGCGTGAAGGGGCAGCCGTTGTTGGTCCACTCGAGCACGACAAATTTGCCCCGGTAGTCGGACAGGTGGTGGACCTGGCCGTGAGTATCCGTGCCGGTGAAGTTCGGCGCCGGATCCCCGACGCGGACGGCGAAAGCCGACAGGGTGCAGGCCAGGACGGCGGCAAAGACGGCGCCGGTGCGCAGCGGGCCCATTCGACTCTCCTTCGCTTCGCTCGG
Source organism: Acidobacteriaceae bacterium (assembly GCA_049679565.1). Lineage (GTDB taxonomy): Bacteria > Acidobacteriota > Terriglobia > Terriglobales > Acidobacteriaceae > Palsa-343. Next base: position 2,751 of record JBAUGH010000698.1, on the reverse strand, counting down.
ATCGCTCAGGGCGGGCTTAGCCATGGGGAAACCCTCCTTAATGCGTAGTTGGACGTTCGAGAGCGGCGGATTGTCTGTTGGATTTGGGTAAAGAATCGAGCGCGTCCAGAACAATCCCCGGGGTGAGCACTTCGGGGAGGACGTGCGCCGGCGCCGACGGGTCGGCCGGGTAAAGGGCGTAGGTGGGAACCCCGCTGCGTCCCAGGGCGGCGAGGGCCTGGGTGATCACGGGGTCCTGGTTGGTCCAGTCGGCGCGCAGAAGCGTGGCGCCGGAGTCGCGCAGGCGCTGCTCCACATCGGCCCGGTCGAGGATGAGGCGCTCATTCACCTGGCAGGACAGGCACCAGCTCGCAGTGAAGTCCACAAAGACGGGATGGCCCTGGGCCCGGGCGTCCGCGAGCGCGGCGGGAGTAAAGGGCTGCCAGGTGGCTCCCGTATTCGCCTCGATACGGCCGATCACCATGCCGGTATGCTGCTCGCCAAAGTTGCGGATGGTCCACGAGGAACCGGCGATGGCGATTGCGACGATGACGGCCGCGATGACCGCCGCAGGGCCTTTCCCCGGCCAGCGCCCCAGAAACCACCCGGCAATCGCCAGCAGCAGGAACGCAGCGAGGAGTCCCATGAGGGCAGCGGTCCCGGCCAACTGCGTAAACACCCAGACCAGCCAGATGACCGTGGCAAAGATGGGAATGGCGACCGCCTGCTTCAGGACTTCCATCCACGCGCCGGGCTTCGGGAGCAGGCGCGCCCAGGCAGGGAAGTACGCGAGGACGACGTAGGGCGCGGCCAGTCCCAACGCCAGCGCGGTGAAGACCGTGAAGCTGACCCACGCCGAGTGCGCCAGGGCGTAGCCGACGGCAGCGCCCATAAACGGCGCAGTGCACGGCGTGGCCACCACCATGGCGAGGACGCCGGTGAAGAAGCTGCCGGCGTAGCCGTGCTTCTGCGCCAGCGATCCACCGGCCGAGGTGAGCGAGAGGCCGATCTCGAACTGTCCCGCCAGCGCCAGGCCGAGGAAGAACAGCAGCATGGCCATCAGCGCGAGGAACGTCGGCGACTGGAACTGGAATCCCCAGCCGAGCTGCCGCCCCGCGGCGCGCAGGATCAGCAGCACGGCGACCACCGCCCAGAAAGAGATCACAATGCCCAGCGTGTAGACCCAGCCGTGCGCGCGCAGGCGGTGCCGCTCCTGCTGGCCCGACTGCACCAGCGACAGCGCCTTGATGAACAGGACCGGGAAGACGCACGGCATCAGGTTGAGGATCAGTCCGCCGAGAAAGGCGAGGCCGGCGATTTCGAGGATGCCCGACGTGGGCCCAGCGGCCGGCGTACTGGCAGCAAGCGTGCCGGGTGTGGCGTGGATCACGTAAGCCGCGCCGCCAGCAAGTTCGAGCACGCCGTTCAGCATCTGCGGCGTGCCCTGAATGTTTTCATCCTTCGTAAGGGTGAGCTGAACGCCGTCAGGCAGAGACTGCACCGCCTGGGGCGCGGCATTCGCAACGATGGTCTGATCGATGGGGAAGAATTGTGCCGATGACTGCCTCGAGCCGGCGCTGACGTCGAGGACGAACCCCATGGGCGTCGTCGTGAAATGCGCCGCATCGCCCGCGGGCAGCGGCTGTGGCAGCTTCTTCTCGAAAGAGCCGATCAGGGCCTGCGCGGCAGCGTCGGTCTGCGGCGAGGCGGGCGAGGCGGCCAGCGCCGGGCGGGTTACGGCAACATCGCCTTTGCCCGGGATGCACACTTCGCGGCACACCAGCCAGCTCAGGCGTGCGGCAAGCGTCGCATTCTGTGCCGAAGGCTTGAAGTTCGCGGCAACCTGCATCGGCACCGGGAACACGACTTCATTCTCGTAGCCGAAATCCATCAGCGGGCCGAGCGGCAGGCGGGTGGGCGCTGGATATTCGAAGGCCGACGCAGCGATCCCCGCGGGCAGCTTCCAGTCAGCCGTCGGCGGCTCGCCGGAATCCCCCGCGTTGCTCCAGTAGACGTGCCAGCCCGCTTCCATTTTGAAGTCGAGCCCGGCGGTAAAGGTCTCTCCCGGGTAGAGCTGCGCGGGCGGGACCAGCAGCGTGACCGTTACATGCGGAGCGCTGATGGTGGGCTTCGCGGTAGCGGCACCCGCGCCGGACGCGCAGGTGAGGGCAGCGGCGCAGAACAACAGCGCGGCGATCACGAGGGATGGCGAGCGGCGGGGCATCGGACGTTCTGCCCTCTATTGTAGGCGGTGGAACGCCGATTCGGCCCGGCGTGTACTGGCGTGCCCGTCGGAACCGGATTTCGGGACTTATCCGCAGCGGTTTGTAGGAGAATAGGAACAGGAACGATTGAAAGGACCAGGACCCTCCCTTGAGCGCCTCAGCTTCGTCTTCTGCGGAAGTGGCGTCTGCATCTGCCGTTCGCGAAATCAGCATTGCCCACAGCCCGGACTCCGACGACGCCTTCATGTTTTATGGGCTCGCCACCAATAAAGTGCGAGTCAGCGGTTACAAATTCAGCCACGTGCTGTGCGACATCGAAACCCTGAACCAGCGCGCCATTCAGGAAGCGTTCTTCGACGTCACGGCAATTTCATTTCACGTTTACCCCTACATCCAGGACAACTACGCGCTCATGGCCTGCGGCGGATCGGTCGGCGAAGGCTACGGTCCCATGATCGTGGCGAGCCGCCCCTGCGACCTGAATGAAATCCGGAAGATCAGGATCGCGGTTCCCGGGACCATGACGACCGCATATCTGGCCCTGAAG
>JBAUGH010000697.1:0-9047 GCA_049679565.1 Acidobacteriaceae bacterium | reverse complement strand
GGTGTGCTCGATCTGAATGGAGAGGAAGACTTCCTGGAGTTTGCGGGAGGCGGTGCGCTCGTTGGAGAGGAAGAGATTGCGGGCAAGCTGCATGGTGAGCGTGGAGGCTCCCTGCGCGCGGCCTTTGGAGGTGAGGTCGTGCCAGGCGGCGCCGGCGATGCGGATCAGATTGATGCCGCCGTGGCTCTCGAAGTCGCGGTCTTCGGTGGAGATGACGGCTTCGCGCAGGATAGGGGCGAAGTCGCTGTAGTTGACGACCACACGGCGCTGGAGGGCGAAGGAGCCGAAGCTGCGACCGTGGACGTCGAAGAGCTCGGTGGTGGCGGCGGGGCGGTAGTGCTCCAGTTCGTCGACCTGAGGGAGATCGACGGAGTAGACGAGGGTGAGGCCGGCGAGGCAGCCAACCGCCGCGGCCACGATGACGAGGAAAGCGAGAGCGACGGAGCCCGCGATTTTGCGGCTGCCGGGGGTGGGACGGAAGCGGGGATCGTCCGGCTCGGGCGGGTCGTCCCAGTCGGATGGAGTGATGAGGTTCAAGGGATCAGAATACAGCGGGGAGATACAGCCGGGAGCCTGGGGCCGGGAGGAAAGTCGGGGAAGTGCGAGCCGACAACCAGCCGACCAGCGTAAGGCCAGCTACCACTGCTGCGTTCCGCTGGCTGCTCGCTCGGGGTTGGCTGGTTGTTCGCTGATGCTAAGCGGTCTTCGCCTTGAGGATGGCGAGGGCCTTGTTCAGCTGGTCATCCACGCGGGGCTCCTGCGGAGCGGGGTTCTCGTCGGTGGGGAGCATTTCCTGGAGCGGCTCGCTGACGGCGACGTTGGGGGTCACGGCCACGTCTTCGATCTTCTTGCCGGAAGGCGTCTCGTACTTGGCGATGGTGAGCAGCAGCGCGGAGCCGTCGGGCAGGGTGAAGGTCTTTTCCTGGGCGCCTTCGCCGAAGGTGCGATCGCCGACCACGTCGCCGCGATGGTCATCGAGGACGGCGCCGGCTACGATCTCGGCTGCGCCCGCGGTGCCGTGATTCACGATCACGACCAGCGGAGCGCTGGTGACGAATCGGGAGGCGTCGGCGGAGAAGGTCTGGGTGGGGACGGTTTGTCCCTGCAGCATAGCGATGGTGCCGGACTGGAGGAAGGCGTTGGCGAGGCGGATGCCCTGCTGCGGATCGCCTTCGGCAACGTCGCGCAGATCGAGAATGACTTTCTTGTTGCCGTCCTTCGCCATCTGGCGGAGGCGGGCAACGATCTCATCGACCCGCTCGCGGTTGAGGACGCCGGGCTTGAGATAGAGGATGCTGGAGTTCTCGTACACCTGCTGGTTGAGGGCGGGGGGCGCGATATTGGCGCGGGTGAGGGTCAGGTCGTCGGGGTCGGATTTGCCGCGGCGGACCAGCTCGAAGCTGACGGAGGTGCCGGCTTTGCCTTCGAGAAGGAGGCGGATCATGGCGACGGACATTTCGCGGGTGGACTGGCCGCCGATGGATTCGATCAGGTCGCCGTCCTCGATGTGGGCGTTGGCGGCGGGGCTGCCCGGCATGACGGTGACCACGCTTCCGTAGCCGTAGCGCTTGGAGACGTCCATGCCGGTGCCGGCCTGGCCTTCATGCTGATGGGCGAGGTAGGTGGCGTATTCGGAGGACGTGAGGTAGCTGGAATCGGCGTCGAGGGATTCGAGCAGGCCGTGGAGTGCGCCGATGGTGACCTTGTCCAGATTGGGATCGGTCACGTAGTCGGTCTGAATCTTGTGGAGGACTTCCTCGTAGACGCCCATTTGGCGGTAGGCGCCGTCGCTCTGGTCGGCGCTGACGCCGGCGGGGCCGAAGCCTCCGAGAAGGACGACGAGAATGACGGCGATGGAGATCGCGAGGATAGTGTGATTGAAACTTCTGCTCATAAAGGGGCGGCAGGCTGCCGGTTCTTATGATACAGCAGGAGAACGGCCGGTCGCCTGCAGCCTGCAGCAATAACCGTCGTCTCTTGCTTCACTCCCGGCTCCCGTCTCCCGTCTACCGGCTGCTATTCGTACCTCAGCGCTTCGATGGGATCCAGCGTCGCGGCTTTCCACGCGGGGTAGATGCCGAAGACCAGGCCGATGGCGGCCGAGACCACGAACGCGATGACCGTCCAGAACATGGACATGCTGGCGGGGAAAGTCAGGCCGTAGCGGATGACCGCGGTGACCAGGGCCCCGAGCAGGATGCCGATGACGCCTCCCAGCGAGCACAGAGTGATGGCCTCGAAGGTGAACTGGATGAGGACATTGCGTTTGGTGGCGCCGATGGCTTTGCGGACGCCGATCTCGCGAGTCCGCTCGGTGACCGAAACCAGCATGATGTTCATGACGCCGACGCCGCCCACCATGAGGCCGACGCTGGACACCGAGAACATGAAGATGACCAGGCCGGTGGTGATCTGCGCCCAGAAGTCGAGGATGGAATCGGGGCTGAAGATGGCGAAGTCATCGTCCTTCTCGACGCGGACGCGGCGGCGCGCGCGGAGCAGGTTGCGGACTTCTTCGGTCACCATCGACTTGTTTTTGGCGTCGTCGTACTTGACCGAGATAAAGGTGTCGAGCACTTCGGGGTGAATCTTGTTGAAGGTGCTCAGGGGGAAGTCGGCGCGGTTATCGTTGCGGTTGTCCCCGGAGCCAAAGGGCTGCTTGTACTTGTCGAGGACGCCGATGACGGTGAAGACGTCTCCGCCGATATCCACCTGCTTGCCGATGGGGTTCTCGACGCCGAAAAGCTTCTGCGCGGTATCGTGGCCGAGAACGGTGACGTCGGAGCGGCGGAACTCATCGTCTTCCGTGAACGAGCGCCCCTCGGCGATCTGCACGTCGCCGGTAACGGCAAAGGAAGGCATGTCGCCTTCGAGGATGGTGTTCTGGACCTTCTTGTCCTTGTATTTGACCGCGACGTAGCCGACGCCGATGTTCCAGTTGGAGTACTGGCGGCCGGCGTTGACGGCAACAACGTGGGGCAGCGACTGCAGGGCGCGGGCGTCGTCGAGAGTGAGGTATTTGCGGGCCAGCATTTCCGCGGTGGGACGAATGCCGATGGGGTTCCAGCGGAAGACCCAGAGAACATTGGTGCCGAAGGAGCGGGCCATGTCTTCGACCCGGTTGTTGACGCCATTGATCAGCGAGGAGATGGAGATGACGGTGGCGACGCCGATGACCACCCCGAGGATGGTGAGGCCGGAGCGGAGCTTGTTGGCGCGGAGGGTATCGAGCGCCATGCGGACGGATTCGCGAGAGTCGCTGAGTGCCATAGGTTATAGCTCCGCGCGCAGGGCGACGATGGGGTCGAGCAGGGCGGCCTTGCGGGCCGGGTAGACGCCGAAAAAAATGCCCACGCTGGTGGCGACGAAAAGGCCCAGCAGCACCGACCAGAGGGCGATGCTGGAAGGCCAGCCGATGATGGTGGTGACGATTTCGGCCACGGAAATGCCCCCGATGACGCCGAGCAGGCCGCCCAGCAGGGCCATGGCCGCCGATTCGATGAGGAACTGGAGCATGACGTCGTTGCGGCGGGCGCCCAGAGCCTTGCGGATGCCGATCTCGCGGGTGCGCTCCGAAACCGAGACCAGCATGATGTTCATGATGACGACGCCGCCGACCACCAGGGAGATGGAAGCGATGCCGACGATGACGGTGGCGAAGGTGGTGGTGAGCTCCTTCCACAGGCCGATGAAGGTGTCGTTGGTCTCGATGGTGAAGCTGTCCTCGGCGCCGGGAAGGTCGTGGCGGCGGGCGCGCATCAGGGCCCGGACCTCGTCGGTGAGGTTGTCCAGCGCGCCGGGGGCGATGCCCGCCTTGGCCGCGATCTCCACGCTCTCGTGCTCGCCGTGGGTGTGCAGGTAGGTGCTGAGCGGCATGATGACGTAGTTGTCCTGGCTTTGCCCCAGGGTTTCGCCCTTGCGCTCGCCGACGCCCACCACGGTGTAGACCTCGCCATCGACGCGCAGCTCCTGGCCGATGGGATCGAGGTTGGGCAGCAGGTTGTCGACGATGTCGTAGCCGATGACGATGTCGTGGGTGCCCAGCTCGTCATCCATCTGGGTGAGCGGCCGGCCCAGCACGACGTTCTCGTCGTTGATGAGGTTCATGGCATCGGTCCAGCCCTCGATGCTGGTGTTGTTGCTGGACTGTCTGCCGTTGACGACATTCCCGCTGCTGGTGATCTGGGCGCCGATGGCCAGGCATCGGGTGCAGCGATCGCGCAGGTAAAGGTAATCCTCGTAGGTGATGTCTTTGCGCTTGTTGACCTTCAGATACTGATCGGGCGTGAGGATGATGGAGGGCATCTTCACCACCGAAAGCGTATCGGAGCCGCGGGTGGCGATCTTGGTGGCGACAAAATAGTTGGCGCCGTTGACCAGGGTGATGATGGCGATGACCGACGCGACGCCGATGACCACCCCGACGATGGTCAGGATCGTGCGCATCTTGTTGGCCCAGAGCGATTGCAGGGCCACCCGAATGGCTTCGCGAAATTCCATCTTTGAGTTAGCCGGCAGCTGGCGAAAACGGACTCTGCGGATAGTTTACGCGGAGGCGGAAAAGGAAGTTCCCCGAGGCAGCTGGCAGCCGGCGAAAGGCTGCGCGACCGCTTTCGGCTACAGGCTACCGGCTCTTCTCCGCATACTGCTCGCGATACCAGGCGACCGTGCAGCGGAGGCCTTCTTCAAATCCGACCTGGGGCTCGTAGCCGAAAGCTTCGCGAGCGGCGGAGATGTCGGCAAGTGAGTTGGCGATGTCGCCATCGCGAGGCGGTCCGTAGATGGCAGTCTCTTTGAAATCAAGCAGATCAGCGAGGATGCGGAAGGTTTCATTGAGGGTGTGGCGCTGGCCGCAGGCAACATTGAAGACCCGGCCGGCGACGCTGGCGGCGGGCGCCTGCATGGCCAGCAGGTTGGCGGAGACGGCGTTTCCCACATAGGTGAAGTCGCGGCCCTGCTCGCCATCGCCGAGGATGGTGGGCCGCTCACCGTGCATCATCTGCAGGGTGAATTTGGCCATCACGCCGGAGTAAGGCGAGTCCGGGACCTGGCGCGGGCCAAAGATGTTGAAGTAGCGGAGACAGACCGTCTCGATGCCGTAGACCTGCCAGTAACTCTTCATGTAGAACTCGCCGGCAAGCTTCTGCACCGGATAAGGCGCGATGGGCATGGGGAACATGGTTTCGACGCGCGGGAACCCGGGCTGATTGCCATAGGCGGAAGACGAGGCCGCATAGACGATGCGCTTCACCCCGGCGGCGCGGGCGCCTTCGAGCAGGTTGAAGGTGCCGTCGATGTTGGCGCTGTGGCTGGTGCGGGGATCCTTGATGGAACGCGGGACGGAAGGGAGCGCGGCCTGGTGGAAGATGAAGTCGACGCCCTGGCAGGCCTGAGCGGTCCGGTCGGCATCGCGCAGGTCGCATTCGACAAATTCAAAAGCACCGCGCCACGGGGAGCTCGCCTGTGGTGCGCTGTTTACGCTTTTCGAGCCTTGCAGGAGAGACGCGATGTTGTCGCGCTTGCCGGTCTCGAAGTTGTCGAGGCCGCGCACGGTGACGCCCCGCTCCACGAGGGTTTGGGCAATCCAGGAGCCGATGAATCCGGCACAGCCGGTGACCAGGGTTGTGGGCATTTTGGATGTGGGCATTTGAATCTATAGTAGCCGGGAGCCGAAAGCGAGCGAATGGCAGCAGAAGCCCGGCAAACATCCGGCGAGAGCCCCCCGGACAGGATGTTCGGCGCGGCGGTTTCGCTCGGAAGCAGCGTTTGGGCGGGAAACGCGCATCCACCGTAGGTTCTGCGCCAGCCGCTCCGCACAGGTGCCGCGGCGGAAGCGCCCATCGGGACATGCGCGAAGCAGGAATCTTACCTGCCTCGGCGCAACTGCGTCCGGACAGGGTCATGCATACTGAGGAGGCAATGGAGACACTCTCACCGTTTCGGCTGGCGCCGTATTTCCGCACGCGCCCATGGGGATTTCAGGATCTGAGGCCGTGGTTCAATTACCGGACCGAGGGCGAGCCGATCGGCGAAGTCTGGTTGACCGGAGAGATGTGCGCGGCGGAAACCGGACCTCTCAAAGGCGTGAGTCTGGCCGACATCACGCGGCAGCATCGAGCAGCGCTGCTGGGCGCCATCGCGGAGACGGACTTCCCGCTGCTGGTGAAGATTCTGTTTCCCAGGGAAAAACTCAGCGTGCAGGTGCATCCCGACGATGCTCTGGCGCAGCAGTATGGCGAGCCGCGAGGCAAGACCGAGTGCTGGTATGCGCTGGAGGCGCAGCCCGGGGCGCAGGTGGCGCTCGGCATCCGGCCAGGCGTGACGGCGGCGCAGGTTGAGGCTGCGGTCGGCGACGGGACCATGGAGTCGCTGCTGGAGATGGTTCCGGTGGCCGAGGGCGACATGATTTTTGTGGCTGCCGGCACGGTGCACGCCGTGGGCCCGGGCGCGGTGCTGCTGGAGACGCAGCAGACCAGCGATTTGACCTATCGCATATTCGACTATGGCAGCGCGCGGGAGCTGCATCTGGAAAAGGCTTTTGCCGCCATGCGGCTGGCCACCGGGGCGGGCAAGGTTGCTCCGCAGCGGGAGGATGGGCACATCGTCCTGATCGACCAGCGCTATTTTCGCGTGGAGCGGTGGCCGCTGGCGCAGGAAACAGGACGGGAGCTGACGGCGCCGCACGCGACGGTGCAGATGCTGTTTGTGCTCCGGGGACGGATACAAATTGCCGGCGAGGGGTTCGAGGAATTCGTTGTCGAGCGGAACCAGGTTGCAGTGGTTCCTGCAGTCACATCGCGGTGGGCGATCGAGGGTGAGGCCGAAGTGATTCGCATTCTGCCGGCGCGCGGCTGAAGTAGTTTTCCCGGCGTTTCTTCATCTAAGCTAAAGGTTTGCCTGGAGGATCATGGCTGTCTCTACAGAGTTTCGTCCGGTGATTCTGGCCGGCGGCAGCGGTACGCGGTTCTGGCCGCGGAGCCGGAGAGCGCGCGCCAAGCAGGTGCTGGCGCTCGAAGGCGAGCGGACGATGATCCAGCGAACGGTGGATCGGCTCCAGCTTCTGGCGCAGCCGCACGATGTGTGGGTGATCACCAACGATCTGCTGGCGGGGGAGATTTGCACGCAGCTGGACTGCATTCCGAAAGAGCAGGTGGTGTGCGAGCCGGCGGCGCGCAACACCGCTCCGGCAGCGGGGCTGGCGGCATTTCTGATCGAACGGCTGCATCCCGACGCGGTGCTGGGGATGTTCCCTGCCGATCACGTGATCACGGATGAGGCGGCGTTCGTGACAACCATCCGGCGAGCGATCGATCTGGCCGCCACCGGCGACACCATGGTGGTGCTGGGCATTGAGCCGACCCGGCCGGAGATCGGCTACGGGTACATCGAGACCGGCGAAGCCTTCGGCGAGGGCGTGCTGCGGGTGCGCCGGTTTACGGAAAAGCCCAACCGGCTGAAGGCCGAGGAGTTCGTGGCAGCAGGCAATTACTACTGGAACAGCGGCATGTTCATCTGGAGCGCGAAGACGCTGGCGAAAGCGGTGCGGGAACTGCTGCCGGAGACCGCTCCGCTGCTGGAGGAGATCGCGGCGGCGTGGGCAACGCCCGAGTTCGGGCGAGTGTTTGCGGAGCTGTATCCGAAGTGCGAGAACATCAGCGTGGATTACGCCATCCTCGAGCCACGTTCCGCGCGCGGAGAGCATCATTCCAGTCTTTACTGCCTGCCGTCGCGGTTCGGCTGGAGCGATCTGGGGTCGTGGACGGCGCTGCATGAATTCCAGGTGGAGCGGAAGACCGCGGACGAGCACAGCAATGTGGTGGAAGCCGCCGGGAATCTGGCGTTGAACGCGAAGGGCAATTACGTTTTCAGCAGAGATAAATTCGTGGCGCTGGTGGGCGTTCAGGACCTGGTGGTCGTGGAGACCGACGACGCCCTGCTGATTACCACGCGCCAGGACGCGCAGGATGTAGGCAAAGTGGTGAAGGAACTGGCGGCGCGCGGACATGAAGAGCTGATCTGAAGTAGCCGGTGGCTGAATTCTTCTCAGGAAGAGATCCCTCAGGATTATGTCGAACGAATCTCCTGTGAAATTTGGGACGGACGGATGGCGCGGCGTGATCGCCGACGACTTTACTTTTGACAACGTGCGCGCAGCGGCGGCGGCCATTGCCTGCTACGTGCTGGAGAAGGAAGATCCGGCAAAGGGCGCATGTGTCGGCTACGACACGCGCTTCGGATCGCCGGCCTTTGCGGGGGCGGTGGCCGAGGTGCTTGCCGGGGCAGGGATCCCGGTGCTGCTGGCGGACCGGATCACCCCGACTCCGGCGCTGTCGTATGCGGTGAAGACGCGGGGCCTGGCGGGCGGAGTGATGATCACCTCAAGCCATAATCCGGCGCAGTGGAATGGCGTGAAGTACAAGGCTTCGTATGGCGGATCGGGCAGCCCGGGCATCATGGCGGCGATCGAGAGCCGCCTGGGCCAGCCGCTCCCATCGCGCAAAACGGCGAAGATCGAGAGGGTGAACTTCGTGCCGCCGTATGTGGAGGCGATCGAGAAGTTCGTCGACCTGGAGCTGATTGGGAAGTCTGGATTCCGCTTTGCCATCGACTGCATGTATGGTGCGGGCGCGGGAATTCTCGCAGGGATTTTCTCCAGGATCGGCGTGGACTACGTGGAGATTCGGGCGAATCACGATCCGCTGTTTCCGGGGATCAATCCGGAGCCGATCGAGCCGCATATTCGCGCCTGCCAGGAAATCGTGGTCGAGACGAAGTGCGATGCGGGGCTGATCACGGACGGGGATGCGGACCGGATCGGCGCGGCGGATGAGAACGGAAACTTCGTCGATCCCCACAAGATTTATTCGGTGCTGCTGGAGTGGATCCTGGAGCGCAAGGGCTGGCCCGGGGACGTGACGCGCGCCTTCAACACCACGTCGATGCTCGACCGGATCGCAGCGAAGCACGGGCGGAAGCTGCACGAGCACGGGATCGGCTTCAAGTACGTGTGCGACCTGATGCTGACTGAAGACATCCTGATCGGCGGC
>JBAUGH010000696.1:0-10982 GCA_049679565.1 Acidobacteriaceae bacterium | reverse complement strand
TGCGCCCGATGAGCGTTTCCGGCGCGTACGACTCGGCTATGCCGGCCAGAATCTGCCGGGTCTCGTTGCCCAGATCGACTTCGAGGCGAAGCAGCTTGTCGGCCTTGGGAACGCGCTCGGCGACCTGGATCTGGCCCACCCGGAGCTCGACTTTCGCGAAGTCGTCGATCGAGATTTTCCCATCGGAGGCTGGAGCGGCTGCCGGCGGTCCCGGCACCGCGGAACCGGACACCGCGGCTGTCCCGGTCTGCGGTGTGGGGGTGTGGGTGCCCCGGAGTCGGGTTGCGTCTTCAGGCCCGCGGGATGTGGAAACAGCCGGCCCCAAGCTGGTCTTTGCAGGCTCGCGGCCGGAGCCGATCGTTTCGCGCACCGTGTCGGCGATCGCTTTTTCAAGACCGAGCACCGCGGAGGTCTCGGTGGTGGATTCGGCCATGGCGACGGCCAGGCCATCGACGAGGGAGTGGAGCTTCGAAATGCGGGGCTCCTGCGGCGCGGCGGCCGCGGTGGGCTCGGCGGCGGGAGGCGGCGTATTCTTCTGTTCGAGTTCGCTCATACGGATGATGGTCTCCTTGTCGGCGCGCGGAAACAGAGGCGAGGCTTCGCCAAGCTTCGTTCCGGGTTTCAGGCCGCCCCACTGCAGATTCCTGAGATCGGCTGTTGCGATGTCGCCCAGTCCCAGCTGCGCCCAGACCTTGCCGGCGCTGTAAGGAATGACAGGGTACGCCAGCGCGGTGATGATGCGGATGGCTTCAGCGGCGGTGTAAAGAACCGTCGCCCGCAGGGCCTGCTGCTGCTCGTCGGTGATGGATTCGGGCTGCTTCCACGGAGCGGTCGCCGTCAGGTAGCCATCGACGGCGCCCACCACCGCCCAGGCGGTTTCAAGCGCGCGTGAGAAGTCGTACGCGTCGAAGGAAGTGGCGAAGGCTGCGAGGGTCTTCGGGATTTCGACGGGCAGGGAACTGGCCTGGGCGGCCGAGATGGCGGACGGCGGATCGGGGACCCTGCCATCGAAATACCGGCCGATCATGTTCAGCGTCCGGCTGACGAGGTTGCCGTAGCCGTTGGCCAGATCGGCATTGTAGCGCTGCACCAGTGCATCGAAGGAGAAGCCGCCGTCCTGGCCAAAGGCGATTTCCCGCAGCAGGAAGTAGCGCAGCGCGTCGGCTGCGAACAGATCCCGCTCGGCCTGGGGCAGGTCGGGTTTGAGCGCGCCGAATCCTTCAAGGATCGTCTCCGTCCGCACGATGTTCCCCCGCGACTTCGACATCTTGCTCTCTTCGAAAAGCAGCCAGCCATGCGCCTGGACCGATTGCGGCAGCGGCAGTCCGGCCGCCAGCAGAAACGCCGGCCAATAGACGCAGTGGAAGCGGATGATTTCCTTGCCCACAAGATGCAGATCGGCCGGCCAGAACTTTTTATACTTCGCGTCGTCCGCGGAACTCCATCCCAGCGCCGTGATGTAGTTGGCCAGCGCGTCAAGCCAGACGTAGACGACGTGCTTTTCGTCCCCCGGAACCGGAATCCCCCAGTTGAAGCTGGTGCGCGAGACAGAAAGGTCGCGAAGGCCGCTCTTCACAAACGCAATGACTTCGTTGCGCCGCGTTTCCGGCCGGATGAACTCCGGATGCTCATCGTAGTACTCGAGCAGCTTGCGCTCAAACGCCGACAGCTTGAAGTAGTAGTTCTCCTCGTTCACCGTTTCGGTGATGCGCCCGCAGTCCGGGCACGGCGCGCCAACCGGTACATCGACGTAGGCTTCGTCGGAGACGCAATACTGGCCGGTGTAGGAGCCCTTGTAGATGTATCCCCGCTCGCGCAGCAGCGCAAACAGGTTCTGGACGGCCGTCTTGTGGCGGGGCTCGGTGGTCCGGATGTAGTCGTCGTACGTCAGGCCCATGCGGTCCCACAGGTTTTTGAATTCTTGGGAGACCCGGTCGGCGAATTCCCGCGGCGTGCAGCCGGCCTGGCGGGCGGAGCGCTCGATCTTCTGGCCATGCTCATCGGTGCCGGTCAGGAACCAGGTGTCGACGCCCAGCGAGCGCTGGCGCCGCGCAATCGCATCGGCGACGACCGTGGTGTACGTGTGGCCGATGTGCGGACGCGCGTTGACGTAGTAGATCGGGGTGGTGAGATAGAACTTTTGGGACATGGATGAATGACGAGAGCGCGAACGCTCTCTTCATCTTAAAGGAACGGGCAAGTGGGGCAGGGCGACAGTCGAGCTAGGCGCCGCTCTTCTCCCGAAATGCCTTCAGCCCCTTGCTCTCAGCCGACAAGTACTTCTTCAGCGGATCGTGCCTGAGGCCCTTCAGCCCTTCAACCACGCTCTTTGCGTTGAGCTGCGCTCCCGCCAGGGACGTATGCGTATGCGGATCGGCAAACATCGGCTCGACCGCAGCCTGGCCCATCTTCTCGTACTGCTCGGCGATGATCTCGTTCAGATTGACGAAGAGGGCGTGGTCGTCGGCCGCGGCCTGGCGGGCCCACTGAACATAATCTTCGCGATGGATGCGCGTGCCGTCCCAGATTTTGCGCGGGATGAGCGAGAGCACGATGGGCGTCGCGCCGCGCTGGCGGGCCTGCTCGATCATCTGCCGCAGATACCAGCCGTAGCTGTGCACCGTGTCAGGCTGGTTGGTGAGGGGGTTGTCGATCACGCGCGTTTCATTCCCGTCGCCCGGTAGCGTCGAGCGGTAGCGGAGCGGGCCGTCGAGCGAGCCGTTGTCGTTGTGCCCGAACTGCATCAGGACGAAATCACCCTTGTGGATCATCGCCGCGACGTTCGGCCAGTGCCCTTCGTAGTACGTGCGGCTGCTGGTGCCGCCCAGCGCGCGGTTGACGACGTTGATCTTGTCGGCGCGAAAGTACGGCCCGATCTCGTCGCCCCAGCCCCACTGGCCGAGGTCGCCCACGCCCTGACCGTTGCGCACCGTCGAGTCGCCGATGATCCACAGCGTCGGCAGCGCCGCATTCCCCGGCAGCATCATCGACATCTCAGACGCCTGCGGAACAGCCAGGCCTGCGGCAGAAAGGTACGGGTCGAGCGGGTGGCCGGGCAGGTCCTTGAGGCCGGCGACCACGGAGCGCGCGTTCAGCTCCGCTCCTTCGCGGTCGGTATGGGTGTGGTCGAGAGGGAAGAACGCAGCGACCTTTTCCGCCCCGAGCTTCTGATACTGGCGGCCGGTGATTTGGGTTAGGTCCACGTAATCGACATGCTCCTCGCGGGCGACCTGCGCCGTCCACTCGCGGAAGTGGCCGAGCCCCATCTCCACGTTCCCATCGGTCCAGATATTGCGCGGCGTGACGGAGATCAGAATCGGCGTTGCCCCGTGCGCGCGGGTGTCGGCGACGTACTTGCGGAGATACCAGCCGAAGGTATGGACGGTTTCCGTCTTGCCGTCGGCGTGGGTGATGGTCTGAGTGTCGTCGCCGATCCCGCGCAGAGACCCGCGATCCTTGCCGGTGCCAATCTCGCCCGGGTCGTTATGGCCGAAGTTGATGAGGACGAAGTCGCCGGGATGAAGTTGCGCGACGATCGGATCCCAGTGGCCTTCGTTCATGAAGGTGCGGCTGCTGCGGCCGGCGATGGCGTCGTTGACGACGTGGATCTTGTCGGGATTGAAGAAACGGTCAAAAACCTGGCCCCATCCGACGCGCATCCTGTCGCCCTGCGCGGGATCGGGGGCAACATGCGCGGTGGAGTCGCCCACGATGTAGAGGGTGGGGTGCGAGGGCACGGGTGCCGTTTGTGCCGAGGCAGCATTCCAAACAAAGAGAGCGGGCAGGAGGGCGGCGAAAAGGCGGGCGCGGAGGCGATTTTTCATGAGCGTGCCTGTCGGCTTGGGGAACGGCAGACTCCTGAGTAACGGAGCAAGGCTGCGGTTGTCAATAGGCAGTTTATTTCCCTTAAGGAATTTGCGATGACGCCGGCGGCCTTCGCGGCAGACTTCGGCTGTTACGATCATCAGGGAAATCCTTATTTTTACTGGTGGTTCGCGCGTGTATTTAAGACGGCAAAAGCAGCTGGCGCAGGCGATTCGGGCCGTGCTCCGCAGTCAGTACGGCATTGAAGTCGAGACGGTGGTGCTGGAGCAGCCGCCGGAGCTGAAGTTCGGGGAGTTTGCGACTCCCGTCGCGTTTGAGCTGGCGCGGCAGCTGAGGAAAGCTCCTAAGAAGATCGCGGAAGAGATCGTAGCCGGGCTGGGAGGCGTATCGGGATTTGCGGGATTCGAGGTCGCCGGAGCCGGGTACATCAACGCACGGTTGGAGCGGGGAGTCTTCGCAGCGGAGTTTGCACGATCGGGCGACGTTCCAACACCCGAGCGGCCGCTACATGAGCTGGTCGAGCACACCAGCATCAATCCCAATAAGGCGGCGCACGTGGGACACCTGCGCAACGCGATCCTGGGCGACACGTTTGTGCGCATGCTGAAGGCGGCAGGCAACAAGGTCGACGTCCAGAACTACATCGACAACACCGGAGTGCAGGTGGCGGATGTGGTGGTAGGGCTGGTCGATCTGGAGGGGCTGAACCTGGCTGGCGTCGAAGAGCTGATGGGCGAGCTGGCCGAGGACGGCGAAAGGATCGACTTCTACTGCTGGGATCTTTATGCGCGGGTTTCGGCGTGGTACGAAGGCGATCCGGAGCAGGCGCCGGCGCGCAAACAGCTTCGCCTGGACACGCTGCACGCGATCGAGGCGGGCGGGAACGAGAAGGCGAAGATCGCGGAGTTGGTGTCGACAGCGGTCCTGCGGCGGCATCTCGAAACCATGCTGCGGCTGGGGATCGAATACGATCTGCTGCCGCGCGAGAGCGAGATCCTGCACCTGCACTTCTGGGACGCAGCCTTCGAGCAACTCAGGGCGAAAGGGGTTCTGTACTTCGAGACAGAGGGGAAGAACAAAGGCTGCTGGGTCATGCGAAGACCGGGATCGGCGGCATCGGAAGGCGACCTTGACGAAGATGCCAAAGTGATCGTTCGCTCGAATGGGACGGTGACCTACGTCGGGAAGGACATCGCCTATCACCTGTGGAAGTTCGGCCTGTTGGGGAAGGATTTCGCCTATCGCAGGTTCTTTCAGTATGGCGATCGCGAGTGTTGGATTTCGGCAGAGACGGGCGAGAAGGACCATCCGCACTTTGGCGGGGCGCAGGCCATCTACAACGTGATCGACGCTCGGCAGTCCGACCCGCAGGCGAACGTGATCGAAGCCCTGCGCGGGTTGGGTTACACGGAACAAGCGGCGCGCTACACCCACTTTAGCTATGAAATGGTGGCGTTGACGCCGCGCTGCGCTTTGGAGCTGGGGTACGAGGTTTCCGCGGAAGATCAGGCGCGGCCCTATATCGAAGTCTCCGGGCGCAGGGGATTCGGAGTCAAGGCCGACGACCTGATCGATCGCCTCATCGCGGCAACCCGCGCCGAGGTCGATGGGCGGCATGCGCAGTTGAGCGAGGTTGAGCGCGACGCGACGGCGAAAACCATTGCCGTGGGGGCGCTGCGCTACTTCATGCTGCGCTACACGCGGAATTCGGTGATCGCCTTCGACTTCAAAGACGCGCTCAGCTTCGAGGGGGAGACGGGGCCCTATCTGCAGTACGCGGTGGTGCGAACGCGCAGCATCTTCCGCAAGGCGGGGACGACGCCGGAGGAGGCTCTCGCTGCGCTTGAAGGAGTCGATGTAGTGCCGTATCTCAGCGGCGAAGGGAGCGACGGGATTTGGGAGGTTTGGCTGCGGGCGGCAAAGACCACGCTGCTGCTCGAACAGTGCATTGGAACGGCCGAGCCCGCGTATCTCGCGAAGCACGCGTTCCAGCTGGCCCAGGACTTTTCAAATTTCTACCGGCTGCACCACATCCTGAGCGAAGAAGATCCGAACCGGAAGAAGCTGTTGCTGGCGACGGCCGCCGTGACCCAGCGGGAACTGGTGCGGTCGCTTCGCTGGCTGGGGATTGAAGCGCCGGAAGTGATGTGAGGGAAGCGTTCAGCGTGCAGCGTACAGCGTTCAGCAGGTGCACGCCTCTTTTGCTCCCTCTTGTTCTTCTCTTTATCCGGGCGCTGGCCGCGCAGGTTTCCATCGCGCGGATTCCTCAGGCGGTTCGGTCCACCTATTTTGTCGTCACCATCAATGGCCGCGCAACGCCCGTGGTCCACGCAGCGTCGAGTTATTACCTGCTGAATTTCGATCTGGATGGGCCGGCGACCGTGTCGGTACGCGGGCCCAGTGCCCATTACTGGGATCGTGGCGTCGAAATTCAGCCCATGCGGTACGGCATCCGACCGGTGCGCCACGGCGCGACTATCACGTTTCGCATTCCCGGGCCGGTGAAGCTGTCCATTGCGCGCCCCGGGGATCACTTCGCGGATTCCGAAATGCTCTTCCTGCTGGGCAGTGAGCCGGATCGCTCCGCAATCACCGCAAAGACGCCGGGGGTTCGCTATTACGGGCCGGGCGTGCACCGCGAAGCGATCGAAGCACAGTCGGGCGACCGGATTTATCTCGCGCCCGGCGCGGTGGTCTTCGGGTCGCTGAATTTCTGGCAGGTGCACGATGTGCGCGTCGAGGGCCGCGGCATGGTCATCTATGACGGCCCGCAGAATCCCGCAACCGACCAGGGCTGGATGCAGGAGCGCAACTGGCACTGCATCGTGATGAACGACGCGCGCAACATCGAGATCGACGGCATCACCTGCGTGACACGCAGCCGAACCTGGCAGGTGCAGATGCGCAACTCCCGTTTCGTTGGGTTCTACGACGTGAACGTGATCGGCGGCCACGACCGCGACGCCAATCAGGACGGGATGGACTGGCTGGGTGGCGGCGACACCACCGTACGGGACTGCTTCATTCGAGCTTCCGACGACGTGTTTGCCATCCAGGGGAACTGGGAAGGCTATACCGACCAGGAGATGCGCGTTCCCGGCCAGGACGTCACCAACATCACCATCGAGGACAGCACGGTTTCGACCAGCATCTCGAACACCCTGCGGGTGGCGTGGCCGAGGAAGACGTTTCGCAGTGCGCACGTGGCGCTCCGCGATCTCGACGTCATGCATACGGGATTCGGCGCCTGCGTCGTGCCGTTTGCGTTCTTCGAGTTGTGGGCCGATCCGGAGGGGCAGGGTGAGCAGACGGATTATCGGTTCACCAACATCCGCCTCGAAAACTACTACTCGCTGTTACAGATTCGCCAGGCGGGTCCCGCAGTGCGCGATGTGGTCTTCTCCAACGTCACCGCGCTCGATGGCGCGGGGATGGTGCCGTCGGTGGTGAGCGGCGATGTGAGCGGGGTGGCGCTGGATGGAGTGAGGGTCAACGGAAGGATCGCGGCGAAGGATGCGGATGTTCCTCTGGAGGTGAAGGAGGGCGCAGCGGAGCCGCACTACGGATCGGGGCCGACGGACGCGTCGTTTGCCTATGAACCAGGACTGATTCGGCCGGGAGAGAAGGTGACCTTTCAGGTGAAGGCGCCGGCGGTGGGCTGGCATTATGCCTGGCTCTTCGGGGATGGGACCACGGGCGCCGGCGCCGTGGTCCGGCACGTGTTTCGCGATGCACAGGGGACGCTGCTCGACGGGTCGGGACGCTTTCGGGTTCTGCTGCACGCGACGCGGCCGCCGCACGACAGCGTCTGGAGTTCGCGGTCCGTCGTGGTCGCGCGGCAGGCGGTTGCGCCTGCGGGCGTGATGCCGACGCTGCCCGGGCTGGCCCAGATCGACAATGGGCGCGAGACCGAATACGACGGATGGGTGCGGATTCCGCAGGATGGCGGCTACACGCTGACGCTGCTGACGAGCCGGAAGGCCCGGCTTACAGTGGATGATTTGCCCGCGGTCGAGAGCCCTGAGTTGCGCATGGAAGTATGCGGTTCGTTGGGCGACGCGGTCGAGCCGGCGCGGATGAGTGCAGCGCTGCAGGCTGGATGGCACCGGATCCGGATCGAACTGGACCCGGGCGTCGAGAACGAGCCGGCGGGCAACCTGAGCGGAGCCGGATCGCCGCTGCTCGAGTGGGAAGGCCCGCGGCTGCCGGAGGCGATTCCGGGCGCGGCGCTGGCCCACACACCCGCCGCCGCGCCCGAACCCTGACCGCCGGCAGACTCGCTGCCGCTATTGGTGAAGGAAGGAATCCCGCGGCTGCATCCGCGGCCACATGGGAATACCCTTTTCCGCCCCTGGGTCCTTACGCGCCTGGCTGTCGTTGAGGGGCTGCATCCCGTCAGAACCGGCGGCCGTCGGCGAGCCCGGGACGGGCGGAATTTCGGTGGCGATGGACGCGTACTGCGGGTTGGGATGAGCGACAGTGGTGATGTCGGACACGGTTTCAAAGGACGAGTGCAACTTGTTCACCCGGCCGGTCTCGCATCCGGCAAGAACCAGAATCCCGGCAACGCCGATCAGCCCACTCGCCAGCACCACAACTTTTCTGCGCATATTCCTCCCAAACGACAGCGGATTGATTTTACCAGGGAAGCGCCTCATGGCTCCATGGTGGAGCGGATGGCGGAAAAATACGGTTCGGGCAGCGGGCATTTCTGCAGGCTGCGATCCACGAAAACGTGGACGGTTTCGGCCTCCGCCAGCAGCGCCGGCTCCTCGCCTTCGCCGGCGCGCAGCAGGCGATAGGTGAATTTGATGACGGAAGTGCGGAGGTGAGCGACACGGGTCTCGATGGTGATGACGTCGTCGTAGCGGGCCGGCGCTTTGTAGCGGCAGGAGGCTTCGACGACCGGGATGTGGCAGTTCTCTTCGATCTCCATCTGCTTGTAATCGAAACCCAGCTGGCGGAGATATTCGACGCGGCCGATTTCACACCACACGAAGTAATTCGCGTAGTAGGCGACGCCCATTTGGTCGGTCTCCGCATAGCGGACGCGGACCGTCGTCGTGGATGCGGGCATATGCCTATCTTACGGAACCAGCCGTTTAGTTCTGGCTGGGATGGTCGGAAGCGAGGGTGTTGGCCCCGCCGGAATCGGCCGGGGAAACCGCCGGCTTGTCGCCGCCGATGCCCGATGCGCCCACCAGCGTCCCGCCGTCTCCGCCGTCATTTTGCGGGCCCAGGCCCAGCTTGATGAGCGCCCGGGCATCGGGGGTGAGCTTGGTTTGCCAGCCATGGTCGGCCTGGTATTTCTGCATGGCCGCTTCGGTCGCGTTGTCCCACTCGCCGGAGGCGGGCGGGGTGAGGTAGTGTTCGCGAATCAGAGCATTTTGAATCTGGGTGGCGCGTTCCGGTTCAATTTCGCGCTGCCCGCGCACCGCTGGTTTATGGTGGCGCGAGCGGTGGTGCACGGCATGCCCGGAGGTAGCCGCGCGATGGGTGCGCGCAAACGACGGAACAGCGGTCAGGAAGGCAGACAAAACCACGATCTGCCACGCTCGGAAGGAAACCACGAAAAACTCCAAAAGTTACAATCCTGCAATTCTATTCGTGCAGACTAACGGGGAAGCCCCGAAATTGCAACCGAAACCCGATGGGCTCCCCGAACTTCCTGGGGAGCCCATTCCAGGTTTGGGATGCGAGGTTACGGCAGTGTGCCGCCCAGCAGTTCGTTCCCCGCAGTGGGGTGCTGAGGATCGACGACCTCGAAGACGACGTCGTCTCCGGAGTGCAGGCCCGCAACCGCCGCCTGGAACTGCTGCACGTTGTTGACCGGGTGCTTGTTGACCGACACGATGACTCCGCCCTGGAAAGTGCCCAGGTTGATCTCATCCGCAAACGAGCCCGGTTTCACGGACTGGATCAGCACCCCGTGAAGGCCCGCCGGTGCACCCTGCGGCAGATCGCTGACGGTGATGCCCAGTTTGGCCGGCGAGGCGTTATTGCTGGGCTGAGTTTCATTACCCTCGCTTTCGTCGCCGCTGGCTTCGGCGTTCATCGCCGCCAGCACCTTGTCCCGGTCGCCCACCGTCACCGTAGCGTGCAGGGGCTGGCCGTTGCGCAGGTAACCGATGTCCACGTTCGTCCCCGGCTTGTACTCGGAGATGATGGCCACCAGTTCGTCGCCATCCTTCACTGTTTTGCCGTTGATGGTGGTGATGATGTCTCCGGCTTTCAGACCCGCATTGGCGGCCGGCAGTCCTTTGCCGACGTGGCTGATGATGACCCCGGACTTAAAGCCGTAGACGCGGGCCACCGCGCTGGGCGGATTGGGCTGGAAGCTGATCCCGATACTGCCGCGGATCACCTTGTGCTCCGGCCCGATGAGGTCGTTGTAGACGTTGATGACCGTGTTGGAGGGCTGCGCGAAGCCGATGCCCTCGTTGCCCGCCGTCTGCGTATAAATCGCGGTGTTGACGCCGATGACTTCGCCCGCCATATCCACCAGCGGCCCCCCCGAGTTGCCGGGATTGATGGCCGCGTCGGTCTGCAGGAAGTGCTGGAATTCGCCTTCCGTCCCCGGCTCGACGGTCCGGTTCTTGGTCGAGATGATGCCCGCGGTCACCGTCTTGGCCAGGCCGAAGGGCTCACCGATCGCAACCACCCAGTCCCCCACCTGCACGCCGTCGGAGTTCCCCATTTTCACGATGGGCAGAGGCGTATCCGTCTGAATCTTCAGAACCGCGATGTCGCTCGCCTTATCCACCCCCACCACTTTGGCCGGACGCCCCTGGTTGCCTTCCGGATCGCTGGCGAGCCGCACGAAGATGCGATCGGCCTTATCCACCACGTGGTCGTTGGTGACGATGTACCCGTGAGGATCGACGATGAAGCCGGAGCCGAGGGACTCCCGCTCCTGGCCGTCATCCGGCTGACCCATATCCGGCCCCTGGCCGCCGAAGAAGCGGTTGAAGAAGTCCTGCAGGCCCCCCTGTCCGCCCTGACCCCCGCCCTGCGGTCCCTGGTCGTCGTTGTCGCCGTTATCGCCGTTGTTGCCATTGCCATCCGGCGGCTGCTGCGGCGTGGACCATGGCTGCATGTAATGGGGACCCCGCCGGCGCTGCTGCTGCTGCTGGTGCGGAAGAATCTCGGTATTGATG
>JBAUGH010000695.1:0-3048 GCA_049679565.1 Acidobacteriaceae bacterium | reverse complement strand
CGCCTGGATCGGCCTGCGCGCGGTCGTTGATCTCGGGGTCGGTCTCTTCTTTGATTGCCGCGACGACGACTTCGGTGCCGTGGGCGCGCGCGGCGTCCAGCAGCAGGAAGGGGAAGCGTCCGTTGCCGGCGATGAGGCCGAGTTTGTCCATAGCCGCTGTCGCTATTGTGCTCCAGCAGCGGGTTTCGACAGGTGGTCGAAGTTGAGGATCGCGTTCAGCACCAGCGGGTAGCTGCCCACCGTCTCGCCGCGGTAGATGGGGTTGTTGGCGAACAGCAGCACGTTGCCCTGGCCAAAGTGCGCGTCCACCACGATCGGCTTTTCCGCGATCGATCCGCCGTTTTCAAGCAGCCCCGACAGCAGCAGGTTCTTCGCGCCGACGAAGCGCAGGATCACGTCGGGCCGGTCCTCGATGGGGATGATGTACGGGTTGTTGCGCGCTTCGTCTTCGTTCAGCGGCGTCGCTTCCCACGGCTTGGGCGACGGCAACGGTTCAGGTTGCACGGACGAGCGTCCCTGGGGAATGTCTTCCTCCTGCGGACCGCCGCGGCCGGTGGGACGCTGATAGTCCTTCTCGGTTTCGCCGCGGCGGGGCACGGTCGTATCGGCGATGGTGAAGGCCATGCCGTTCGCGCTGTAGACCGCGAGATCGCTGCCGTAGCCCCAGGCGGCGGGGTTCCTGTGATCCACAAACGTCGCGCCGAGCACGCTGCCCACCACCCGCGCATTGCCGCCGCGATTGACGAAGACGCCGGGAGCGAATCCTTCATCGATGGCGAACTGCGCCGTGTCTTCGGCGGTGACCAGCAAGCCGCCCTTCTGCACGAAGTCGCGCAGGTGCTCGAGGCCGGAGTCGCCCAGGCCCGGGCGCTGATCCGGCGTGGAGTCGATGCGCCCCAGGTTCGGCGTCAGATCCGTTTTCTCCCACGGCAGCGGATTGCCCCACATCGGCATGCCGTTGACGATGGACTGCGTGTTGGCGCGGCCGATGGGCGCGAACAGGATGACATCGTACTTCGAGCGCAGGTCGCCTTCATGGGAAACGGTCTGCGTGCTGATGTAGTCGTAGGGGATATGCAGCTTGTCGAGCGCCTCGCGCCACCAGCCTTCGGTCTGGGTGGCGATCCAGGTGTGCATCATGGCGATCCGCGGCACCGCCTCTTCATGCACCGACACGGACGGCATCGCGGAAAGGCTGACCGCTTCGACGTCGGCGTCTTGGATGGCTGCCGGGAGCGCATCAGCGCCGGCATTCTGAATCAGCAGCGATCCCGCTGCGAAATGGCGACCGTCCGCGTCGAAGGCGGCATCGGCAACCGAGATCTTCGCGTCTTTGAGCGCGTAGCGCAGACTGAGGAGCGTGATTCCTGAGGCGTTGTTGACAGCGACGACATCGCCCGACCCGCTGACGGAGCCGTCCGCTGCGCCTGGGTCTGCGACCGTCTCCATCTTCGCCTTCAGAATCGACGCATCGGTCACGCGCACCGTGTGCACGTCGAAGAGGTCGGGGAACGACCAGCCGGTGTCGTCATAAGGATGCTTCTGCGGATCGTCGGGCGCCCAGTACTGGCGGTCGAGCAGCGCGTCAGCGATGCGCGAGTAAGGCTGATCCATGCGAATGACGTAGCTGCCGGCAGGGAAGGTCTCGGGTTTCGGCGCGGCCTCGGACTTCGCTGGGTTCTCGGGTTTGTTAGTCACCGTGGCGGGCTCCGACAACCGGCTGATCTCGACATGCTGCAGCGCCAGCACGCGCAGCAGCTCCGTGCGGCGGCTCGGCGACGGATCGGTGGCCGGAATGACATACGCGGCCGGACCCGAAGCCTCGGGCTTCTCGATCGAGCGCTTCGCCTTGAGGTAGTAATCCTGGAGCCAGTGCTGGCTGTTCTGCGCGAAATAGGAAATCGTGGTCAGCAGCGCCGTCTCTTCGTAGTTGTTGTTGTCGCGCTGCGACCAGTTCACCACCGGCAGCGGCGGATTTTGCTTATACCAGGTGCGCTCGTACTCATCCGGCGCAAGGATGCGCTTTTCCGTGTCCGCGCCGCCGTTGCCAAAGGTCTCATAGAGACGGCTGATGCCGTTGTGCATGGCGGCGAGGAACATCAGGTACCCGGGGCTCCACGTATCGAAGTCGCCGTGGGTGAACACGCCGGGCATGCCGAGCGCGGTCATCTGCGAGACGTTGTTCCAGCCAATCTCCGCCCACTCCCCGGCGAGGATCGGATCGATCCAGGCATTGTAAGGGCCGTCGCCGACGGTGTTGTCGTAGAGGAACGGCACCGACTCATGCAGGTCGTGGAGCACCTGTGCGTGCCAGGCAAGATACGTGTTGAGCACGTTGCGGGTCAGGTCCAGCGTCATGCCCATCGCGTCGCGATTGTTGTCGTGCGCCACGTAGTGGCCCCAGTACATGAGCCGTGGATAGTTCTCGTTCAGATGGGCGCGGTGCCATTTGTAGATGTCGACCATGCGGTCGCGGCCATCGACTTCGACCACCGGCGTAATCAGCACGATCATGTGCGAGCGGATGTACTGGATGTAGGGCGAATTATCCACCGCGAGGCGGTAGGCCAGCTCCATCAGTGCGGTGGGCGCCCCGGTTTCGGGCGAGTGGATGGTGCCGGTGATGTAGTAGACCGGGAACGATTGCTGGACGAGGCCGGCCGCGGTCGTGTCGTCCATGTGGATGGTGCGCGGATCGGCAAGCTGCGCGAGGCGGGCGTCGTTTTCCTTTTGCTTGTCGAGCAGCGAGGCGTCCGCGATGGCGACGGCGATCATCTCGCGGCCTTCTTCGCTGTGGCCGATGGTGTAGACGCGGACCCGCGGCGTGCTCGCGGCGAGCAGGCGGAAGTATTTGTAGACGTCCTCGGCGTAGGGCAGCATGTTGGGCGCGCCGGAAACGTCGCCCAGCACTTTCTCCGGCGTGGGGACGGTCTTCGATGCGGGCAGGTAGTCCGTCAGCGGCGAGTTGAAGTACGGCTCGGTGGTGTACTGCTGAATCTTCGCGGTGTAGTCCTGATCGATGGGCTGCTGCGGATCGCGCGCGTAGGC
>JBAUGH010000694.1:0-5904 GCA_049679565.1 Acidobacteriaceae bacterium | reverse complement strand
GGGCCGAGGCGGCGAGGGTGGAGACGCAGGCGAGCGCAGCGGCAACGATGCGGGCTGCGAGGCGGCGGGTGGGGCGGCGGGCTGGAAGAGTGCGGGGAATCATGCGGCTGAACTGCCAGTGTATCGTGAAGCGATCGGATAGAAAGGGCTGAGGGGAAAGGGTCTGGGGATGGTTCCGGAAGCGGCGGCGAACGATCGGGAGAGAAGCGCGGGCGGGGCCGGGCCGCATCTGGAGCGGAGCATCGGGCTCGCGAGCGCGGTGTCGCTGAACATGATGTACATGATTGGCGTAGGGCCGTTCATCACCCTGGCGCTGATTGTGGGGGCGATGGGCGGGCCGCAGGCGCTGCTGGGGTGGGTGCTGGGCGCGTTCATCGGCGTGTGCGACGGGCTGGTGTGGGCGGAGCTGGGCGCGGCCATGCCGGAGGCGGGCGGGTCGTATGCGTTTCTGCGCGAGATTTACGGGCGCGAGGGCGCGGGACGGTTGGTTTCGTTCCTCTACATTTTTCAGCTGGGGTTCAGCGCGCCGCTGTCGATGGCCACGGGGTGCATCGGATTTGCAGATTTCGCATCGTTCTTGTTTCCGGCGCTGCAGCGGCCGGTGTTTGCGGCGTGGCCGCACGGGATGCACAGGACGAGCCTGCTGGCGGCGGGAGCGTGCGCCGTGATCGTGGGGATGCTCTATCGCGACATGCAGGCGATTCTGCGGACGGCGTGGGTGCTATGGGCGGGGGTGATGGCGGCCATGAGCCTGGTGATCGTGGCGGGGCTGACGCATTTTCATCCGGCGCTGTTACATATTCCGGCGCATGCGTTCACGTTTTCGCCGGGGTTCTTTGCCGGGCTGGGATCGGCAACGCTGATTGCAACCTACGACTACTGGGGCTACTACAACGTGTGCTTCCTGGGCGGCGAGGTGAAGAACCCGGGAAAGACGATTCCTCGGGCGGTGCTGATTTCGATTGCGGTGGTGGCGGTTCTGTATCTGTGCATGAACGTGAGCGTGCTGGGGGTGATTCCGGCGCAAACCATGGGGCACAGCGTGGCGGCGGAGACAGTGGTATCGCAAATGGTGGCGCGGACGCTCGGCCCGGCGACGGCGGTGGTGGTGACGTGCCTGATCATGTGGACGGCGTTTTCGTCGGTGTTCGCGCTGCTGATGGGATACTCGCGGGTGCCGTATGCGGCGGCGCTGGACGGGAACTACTTCCGGATCTTTGCGCACCTGCACCCGAAACGGAATTTTCCCGACTACTCGCTGCTGGCGATGGGCGCGGTGGCGATGGTGTTTTGTTTCCTGCGGCTGGCGGAGGTGATTGCGGCGCTGGTGGTGATCCGCATCGTGCTGCAGTATCTGCTGCAGCAGGTGGGGGTGATGGTGCTGCGGGTGAAGCGGCCGGAGATGCCGCGGCCGTTCCGCATCTGGCTCTATCCGCTGCCGCCGGTGCTGGCGCTGGCGGGATTTCTGTTCATCCTGTTTTCGCGGACGCAGGGGCTGCGGGAGCTGGGATTTGCCGGGGCGATTGCGGTAGCGGGGTGCATCCTTTATTTATTGCGGGCGCGGCGGCGGCAGGAGTGGCCGTTCGAGGCGCCGCAGACGAATGCGAGGTGAGGGATGGTCGATTTGGAAGTGAAGGAAGGCAAGCTGGTGCTGCACGTGAAGGGTGCGGATCAGTTGTGGGCGCTGAAGAGCTCGCTGGAGATTCCGCTGGAGCATGTGGCGGGGATTCGCGCCGATCCGGAAGTGGCGCGGGGGTGGTGGCACGGACTGCGAATGCCGGGAACGCAGATTCCCGGCGTGATTACGGCAGGGACGTTTTATCAGCATGGGCAGAGGGTGTTCTGGGACGTGCACCATCCGGAGCAGACGGTGGTGATCGAGCTGCGGGACGAGCGCTACAGCGAACTGATTGTCGAGGTGGCCGATCCGGCGGCGGCGGTGGCGCTGGTGGAGCAGGCGAGGACGTAGCGGGTGAACGGATTTGTGCTGGCGGGCGGCAGGAGCACCCGCATGGGTCGCGACAAGGCTCTGCTGGAACTGGGCGGGCGGCCGCTGGTGGAGATTGCAGTGGAACGGCTGCGCCGGCTGGGGATGACGGTGCGGATTTGCGGGTCGCGTCCCGACCTCGAGAGCTTCGCGCCGGTGGTGGCCGATAACGTTGCGGGATGCGGGCCGCTGGGCGGACTTTCGGCGGCGCTGGCGGTTTCGGATGCGGAGCTGAATCTGTTTGTGCCGGTGGATGCGCCGTTGCTTCCGGAGGAATTTCTGCGCTGGCTGATGGGGCGGGCAGAAACGACGGGAGCGGTGGCGACGATTCCGGTGCTGGGCGGGCGGCCGGAGCCGCTGTGCGCGGTGTATAGCTGGAGGCTGCGGGAAGGGTTGCGGCGGTCGCTGGAGGGTGGGGAATTCAAGGTGATGACCGGGATCGGGAAGGCAGCCGGGGCGCTGGGGGAGCGGGTGGATGCGTTTGCCATGGAGGCGGCGAGGTCCGCGCTGCCGGCGGGCGCGTGGCCCCTGGAGCCGCCGCTGCGGGAGTGGTTTCGGAATCTGAATACGGCGGCGGAGTACGACCGGCTGCAGGCGGACGACGTGTGGGCGACTGGAGTGCGGCGGCGTCATCCAATAAGCTGAAGGCAGCAAGGGTTAAGACGAGGCGGGGAAGGACGAGGCCAGCGACGGCAGGTGGGTAATTCTTCCGACATCCCGATTGAAGTGAAGGTCGAGTCGAACGGGCACGAGCGGCAGCCGTATATCGCGTTCGAGCACGTGTCGAAGTCGTTCGGGGATCTGCACGTGCTGGACGACATCAGCTTCTACGTGCTGCCGGGGGAGACGTTGTGCATCCTGGGGCGGTCGGGGGTGGGCAAGTCGGTTTCGCTGCAGACCATCATGGGGTTCCTCAAGCCGGATGAAGGCAGGGTGCTGGTGGCGGGGGAAGACATCACACATTTCACCGAGGAGCAGATGCAGGCGGTGCGGCGCAAGGTGACGATGGTCTTCCAGAACGGGGCGCTGTTCGACTCGCTGACGGTGGGGGAGAATGTGGCGTTTCCGCTGCGCGAGCGGGGAGGCCTGTCCGACGACCAGATCGAGCAGATCGTGCGCGGGCTGCTGGAGATGGTGGGGGTGGCGGAGATGGCCGATCAGCTGCCGTCGGATTTGTCGACGGGGATGAAGCGGTCGGTGGCGATTGCGCGGGCGCTGGCGGCGGAGCCGCAGGCGATTCTGTACGACGAGCCGACCACCATGGTCGATCCGCTGATCGCACAGCTGCTGGGGAATCTGATCCAGAAGCTGCAGAACCAGCTGCACCTGACCAGCATTGTGGTGACGCACGACATGCGCTTTGCAGAGAAGCTGGCGGACCGGGTGCTGTTTCTGCACCAGGGGCGGGCGGAGTTCTTCGGAACGATGGAGGAGATGAAGAAGTCCGACGACGAGGTGCTGCGGCAGTTTCTGGAGCTGGATGCGCTGGTGCTGCCGGACGTATAGAACTGGCTCTCACGGACGGCGCGTTCTCATCGGGTGAGAGCATGGGCCCCGCTTCGATGGCGGGTCTCATCCGGGGCGTCCCCAGCGTCCCTGATGGATGAGAACCAGTTCCCGGCAGGCTGGCCCGGGCCGCCGATTGCTACACTGAAGGGGTGAAAATCGCGCTGGCCCAGATCGATCCCACAGTGGGCGATTTCAGCGGCAACATCGCAAAAATCCTGGAGTTTACGCGCCGCGCGCAGCAGGGCGGGGCGGAAATGGTGCTGTTTCCGGAGCTGGCTGTCTGCGGGTATCCGTCGGCGGATTTGCTGGAGAAGCCGGCGTTCGTGCGGCGCTCGGGCGAAGGGCTGGAGGAGATTGCGCGGGCAACGGCGGGCTCGGACATCGCGGTGGTGACCGGGTACGTGACGGCGGCCGAGCACGGGGCGGGGAAGCATGTGCGGAATTCGGCGGCGCTGGTGCGGCACGGGCACGTGGAGTTCGTGCAGTCGAAGATGCTGTTGCCGTTCTACGACGTATTCGACGAGCAGCGGTATTTCGCGCCGGCGGAGCGGCAGAGGCTGGCTCATCTGAACGGGGAGCCGGTGGCGCTGACGATCTGCGAAGACGCGTGGAACGACAAGAGCTTCTGGGAGAACCGTCTGTACTCGGTCGATCCGGTGGAAGAGCTGATGAAGCGCGGGGCGCGGCTGGTGCTGAACATTTCGGCGTCGCCGTGGTGGCGGGAGAAGCGGGCGCTGCGCCGGGAGATGCTGGCGAATATCGCGAAGCGGCATCGCGTGCCGGTGGTGATGGTGAACCAGGTGGGCGGCAACGACAGCCTGGTGTTCGACGGGTCGAGCCTGGTGATCGGGCCGGA
Source organism: Acidobacteriaceae bacterium (assembly GCA_049679565.1). Taxonomy (GTDB): domain Bacteria; phylum Acidobacteriota; class Terriglobia; order Terriglobales; family Acidobacteriaceae; genus Palsa-343. The sequence continues at coordinate 1,552 of JBAUGH010000694.1, read as the reverse complement.
TGGCGAAGTGATCGCGCAGGCGAAGAGCTTTGAAGAGGATCTGGTCTTTGCGGATCTGACGACGCTGACGGGCGACCGGCACGAAGAAGCCGGCGATGAAGGCTCGGATTCAGAAGATCGGGCTATGCTCGAGGCGTTGACGCTGGGGACGCGGGATTACGTGCGGAAGTGCGGCTTCGAGAAGGTGGTGGTGGCTCTGAGCGGGGGCATCGATTCGGCGCTGGTGGCGGCGATTGCGGTGCGGGCGCTGGGGGTGGAGAACGTGACGACGCTGGGCATGCCGAGCCCGTATTCGTCGCCGGGATCGATCGAAGACAGCCGGCAGCTGGCGGCGAATCTGGGGGTGCGGTACGAGGTGATCCGGATCGACGAGATCTTTGGCGGGTTCAATCATGCGCTGGCGGGGATATTCGCCGGGACGAAGGCGGACAGCACCGAGGAGAACCTGCAGTCGCGGATTCGGGGCACGCTGGTGATGGCGTTCTCGAACAAGTTCAACGCGCTGGTGCTGACCACGGGCAACAAGAGCGAGATGGCGACCGGATACTGTACGCTGTACGGCGACATGGTGGGGGCGCTGGCGGTGATCGGCGATGTGTATAAGACACGCGTGTACGATTTGTGCCGGTGCGTGAACCGGGAGCGGGAAATCATACCGCGGGCGATCCTCGAAAAGCCGCCATCGGCGGAGCTGCGGCCGGGGCAAAAGGACACGGATTCGCTGCTGCCGTACGAGGTGCTGGATCCGATCCTCGAGGCGTATGTGGAGCGCTACGAGACGCCGGAAGCGATTGCGGCGGAGCGAGGGGTGGACGTGGAGACGGTGCGGGCGGTGGTGAAGATGGTGGAGCGCAGCGAATACAAGCGGCAGCAGGCGGCTCCGGTGCTGAAGGTGACGGCCAAGGCATTTGGGATGGGACGGCGATTCCCGATAGCCGTTAAAGTACAGGTTTAGATCAATCTGGAGAGGATTTCCATGCAGCTTCGTTTTGCCTCGAGCGCGGTGCTCGCGCTTCTGATGAGTGTTTCGATCGGCTTCGCGCAGACGGAGCCGCCTTCCGCGCCGTCGCCCCATGAGCCAGCGGCTCCCCAGACGCAGCAGGAGCCGAAGCTTCCGCCGGTGAGCGGAGCCAACTTTACGGCGGCAGCGCCGACGCGGGCCGAGGTGGACGGCTTCCTGAAGACCTCGTGGGGCTACGACGCCAACCGCATTTGGGAGGTGTTCGCGATCGAGAAGACGGCTGCGCCGGGGGTGAGCAAGGTGACGGTGCTGCTGGCGCAGAAGCACAATCCGCAGATTGCCAGCCTGACGTTCTTCGTGACGCCGGACGGGAAGCACCTGATCACGCAGGACTCGGTGCTGGACTTCGGGGCGCATCCCTACGAGAACAATTACCGCATTCTGCAGCAGCGGGCGACGGGGCCGTATCGCGGAGCGGCGGCGAAGCAGTTCGAGCTGGTGGAGTTCGCGGACTTCGAGTGCCCGCACTGCAAGGAGGCGCAGGCGACGGCGGAGCGGCTGGTGCAGGATTTTCCCCAGGCGCGTTACATC
>JBAUGH010000693.1:0-14363 GCA_049679565.1 Acidobacteriaceae bacterium | reverse complement strand
CCCGCAGAGCGGCGCCGATCGGCGGCCCACCGATCCCGGCGCGGGCGCGCCCAACGCCCTGCCGCTTTCAGCCGGAGCATCGGCATGAGCCATAAGACTCCGGCCGGCCCGGCGTCCACGGGTGAATCGAGCCTCGAAGCCCAGAGCCGCCGCTGGCTCACTTTCATCGTGGTCATCATCGCCGTTTGCGGCGTGGTCGGCCTGGGCATAACCGCCCTCGCGATGAAGAGCACCAACCCGCCCACCGACTCGCTCTTCGAGCGCATCAAGTACGTCAGCGCCACCATTCTTCCCCTCCTCGCCAGCTGGGTCGGCACCATCCTCGCCTTTTACTTCTCCAAAGAGAACCTCGCCGCCGCCACCCAGTCGGTCACCGAGCTGACAAAAACCCTCAGCTCCATGGACAAACTCAAATCCGTGCCGGCGTCCCAGAAGATGCGCCCGCTCGCCGCCATCACCTTCGAACAGCTTGACCCCGGTAAGGAAGACACGGTTCTTCTTGCCTCCCTGCTCAAAAAATATGCGACCATCGAGCGCATCATCATCCTCGATACAAAAGGCGTGGTGCGCCTTCTGATTTACAAGGGTATGATCGAACGCTACATCAGCCAGTTCGCCACCGGCCTCGTCAAGCCGAAGTCCGGCCACACCATCGATCAGCTGACCCTGGCCGACCTGCTCGATTCCAGTGACGATCTCCGCAGGTTTTTCACCACCAGCTTCGGGTTTGTCCCCCTGAGCGCGACGCTGGCCGACGCCAAGCTGGTGATGGACAAGATTCCGAAATGCGGCGACGTCTTTGTCACCCAGACCGGCAGCCCGACCGAGCCCCTGCTCGGGTGGATCACCGACAATCTGATCGCCGAAAATTCCACCGTCTGACGCGCCCCTGCTGCGCTCCGCCGGCCTTCGATTTCCCCGAAAAGGGCTAAACTGGAAAGTCATGGCTACCCTCGAAACACCCACTGTGATCCGCCCGGTTACGCCGCAAGGCGCCTTCCGCAACGAGCCCTTCATCGACTTCTCGCGCCACGAGAATGCCCACGCCATGCGCGAAGCTCTCACCCGCGTCGGCGACCAACTCGGTCACGAGTACCCCCTCATCATCGGCGGCGAGCGGGTCCGCACCAGCGGCAAAATCGAGTCCCGCAATCCCGCGCGCCCCGCCCAGATTGTCGGCATCCATCAAAAAGCCGGCGCGGAGCATGCCGGTCAGGCCGTCGCCGCCGCGCTCCAGGCCTTCGCCACCTGGCAGTTTGTCGCCTCTGCCGAGCGCGCCTCGCTCCTGCTCAACACCGCCGACATCATCCGCCGGCGCAAGTTCGATTTCTGCGCATGGCTCACGTATGAGGTTGGCAAGAACTGGGCCGAAGCCGACGCCGACGTTGGCGAAACGATCGACTTCCTCGAGTTCTACGCGCGCGAAGCTCTGCGCCTCGCTGCCGCCACCCCGCCCATCCAGTTCCCCGGCGAGAAGAATGAGCTGCTCTACATTCCGCTCGGCGTGGGCGCGGTCATCTCTCCGTGGAATTTTCCCTTCGCCATCATGGCCGGCATGACCGCCGCCGCCATCGTCTCCGGGAACACCGTGGTGCTCAAGCCCTCCAGCGACTCGCCCACCATCGCCGCACGTTTCGTCGAGGTTCTCGAAGAGGCCGGCTTGCCTCCCGGCGTGGTCAACTTCTGCCCCGGCTCCGGAGCCTCCTTTGGCAACGCCGTGGTCGCCCATCCGAAGACCCGCTTCATTGCCTTCACCGGATCGAAGGAAGTCGGCCTCGACATCCACGAGCGCGCCGCTAAATCGCAGCCCGGCCAGGTGTGGATCAAGCGCACCATCCTCGAGATGGGTGGCAAAGATTCCATCGTGGTCGCCGCGGACGCCGACTTCGACTCCGCCGTGGACGGCGTGATTGCCTCGGCCTTCGGCTTCAGCGGGCAGAAGTGTTCCGCCTGCTCCCGCGCCATCGTCGAAGATGCCATCTACGACGCCTTCGTCGACCGCCTGCGCGAGCGCGCTGCCGCACTGACAGTCGGCGATCCCGCCGCGAACCCCAACATGGGCCCGGTCGTCAACGAAGGCGCCATGCGTACCATCCTCGACTACATCGAGATCGGGATGAAGGAAGGCCGCCTGGTCGCCGGCGGCAAGGCAGTCGAGACGCCGGAGAAGGGCTATTTCGTCCAGCCCACCGTCATTGCCGACGTCGCTCCCACCGCCCGCATCGCCCAGGAGGAAATCTTTGGCCCGGTGCTGGCCGTCATCCGCGCGACCGACTTCGACCACGCGCTCGACATCGCCAACAACACTGAGTTCGGTCTGACAGGAGCGGTCTACTCCGCCGATCGCGTCAAGCTGGACCGCGCTCGCCGCGAATTTCACGTGGGCAATCTCTATTTCAACCGCAAGTGCACGGGGGCCATGGTCGGCGCCCATCCCTTTGGTGGCTTCAATATGTCGGGAACCGATTCCAAGGCCGGCGGCCCGGATTACCTCTACCTCTTCACCCAGGCTAAGTCCGTGGCGGAAAGGCTCGGCTCGAAGTCTCCGAAAGGAATCTGAGCCCTCACGCGAAAAAGGCGCTGTCTCCAACAGCAGACAGCGCCCCTTCCAGACTGCAACCCGGCTCCTGGCTCCCAGCCGCTGGCTAACAGCTAACAGCTAACAGCTGCTTCTATAGTCCCTGCATGATCTGATCGCCCACCGCCTGGGCGGCTTCCGCCAGAATGCGGTGATGGATCGTGAACAGCGCCAGCTCCAGCCGGTCGCTCACCCCGGTCTTGTCGTAAATGCTGCGCAGATAGTTCTTGATCACCTGCTCGGTGGTGCTCAGCCGCATGGCAATTTCCTTGTTCTTGCAGCCTTGCACGATCAGCGCCACGATCTTCAGTTCCTTGGGCGTCAGCCGGTCCCGCACCCGCGAGCCAACCGTATCTTCGTCCAGCCCGGGCATGTCGATGCCGTTGGCGCGGACGTGCCGCTCTCCCTGCCCCACGTGTCGCACGCACTCGATTAAAGACGGTCCCGTGACGTTGCGGTGGGCTGCCCCGTTCACTCCCGCGTTGAACCACGGCTGCACCGGCTCGCCATTCTCGGCGATCACGATGCTGCGGCTCCCCGCAGCTAAAACCCGCGGCACCAGAGCCTGCGGATCCAGTTTCAGCGCTGACGCAAAAATCAGAATTGCGCCACGAAAAGTATCCAGAGCGGGATAAAGGCGGTCGGCCTCAGCGCACTGTGCAATGATGCGGAAGTCATCCTCCATCGCGAGAATCTTCGCCGTTCCCGCGCGATAGATGGCCTGGTTATCAGCAAGTATCAGCTTGTTCATGGTTTCCGCTTCCTCAAATGGTGCGTCGCCGGGTGATCTCCCCGAAGACAAGTGGATAAAAGCGCGTCGACTCCTCAGCGCCGCGCTGACAGGGCCATCGACTGCCGGCGAAAGTTCGCCCCCCGTGTCTCTGTGAACACTTCGGGTACTTCCGAAATTCGCCCTTGGAACGATGGTTCCTTCTGCCACGCGATCGTGAGAAGGGTGCCGCCGATGACCGTGGAGTCCTGCCCATCATTCCCGTCCAAAGTAACGCCCGAGTACCCAAAGGTCCTGTGACGTACGTCACGGGTCTCCGAACCCTTTTGGAAACTTCCCCTTGTGGCACCTCGCCGTCCCACATTGAGACACGCCTCGGATCGCGCCCCCGCCGCGGCCAACTCGCCGGATTTCCCGCCCCCCTGTAACGTATTAGGAAGACCTTCTCCCCAGGAGTTCTCCCCTATGGCTCGGCCCATCATCCTCGCCGTCGACGACGACGCCAGCGTCCTCGAAGCCGTCGTTCAGGACCTGCGCCGCCACTACGGTCCGAACTACCGCATCCTTCGCGCCGCTTCCGGCCAGGCCGCGCTCGATACCTGTACCCAGCTCAAAGAGCGCGGCGATCCCGTCGCCCTTATCGTTTCCGATCAGCGCATGCCCGGCATGGCCGGCGTCGAGCTCCTCGAACGCGTCCAGGCCATCTACCCGCAGGCGCGCCGCGTGCTGCTGACCGCCTATGCCGACACCGAGGCCGCCATCCGCGCCATCAACGCCGCGCGCATCCACTACTACCTCACCAAGCCCTGGGATCCCCCTGAAGAGCGCCTCTATCCCGTCCTCGACGACCTCCTCGAAGACTGGAATTCCGGCTACAAGCCTCCCTTCGAGGGCATCCGCGTCGTCGGCCCGCGCTGGTCCCTGCGTGACTATCGGGTCCGCAACTTCCTCTCTCGTAATCAGGTTCCCTACGTCTGGCTCGATCCCGAACGCGACAGCCAGGCCGTCGAGCTGCTCTCCAAATTCGGAGTCGACGACAGCAAGCTCCCCGTCGTCCTCTTTCAGGACGGCACCTCGCTCGTGCAGCCGGACGAAGCCGTCCTGGCCGAGCGCGTCGGGCTGCGGACCCAGGCGAAGCAGGATTTCTACGATCTGGTGGTGGCCGGCGCCGGTCTCGCTGGACTGGCGGCCGCCGTTTACGGCGCTTCCGAAGGCCTGAAAACTCTGGTCCTCGAGGCGGTCGCCCCCGGCGGCCAGGCGGGCTCCAGCTCAAAGATCGAAAACTACCTCGGCTTCCCCCGCGGCGTTACCGGCGAACGGCTGGCCCGCGACGCCTACGACCAGGCCCGCAAGTTCGGCGCCGAGTTCATCACCCAGAGCGCCTGCTCCCTCAACGGCGACAATCAGTACCGCATCGTCCGCACCGCTACCGGTTCGGAAGTCTCCTGCCGCGTCTTTCTCGTCGCCGTGGGCGTCAATTATCGCCGCATCGAAGTCCCCGGCATGGAGCGGCTCACCGGCGCCGGCGTCTATTACGGAGCCTCGCTCGCCGAAGCCAACTCCTGCCAGAACGAGAATGTCTATGTCGTCGGAGGCGCCAATTCCGCCGGCCAGGCCGCCATGCACTTCTCCCGCGTCGCCACCAAGGTAACCATGCTGGTGCGCGCCGACTCCCTCGAGAAGAGTATGTCGAAATATCTCATCGATCAGATCGCCGGAACATCGAATATTGTTGTGGAGACGAACAGCGAGATCGTGGAAGCCCTCGGCGAAAACCGGCTCGAATCCGTGAAGATCCGTACCCCCCACGGCGAAGAAACCCGCCCGGCAACCTCCGTCTTCCTCTTCATCGGCGCCGCTCCCCAGACGGACTGGCTCCCCCAGGCCATCATGCGCGATCCCAATGGCTTTGTCCTTTCCGGCCGAGATCTCCGCATCGACGGACACCTCCCACGCATCTGGAAAGAAGATCGTGAGCCGTATTTACTCGAAACTTCCATGCCCGGCGTCTTTGTCGCCGGCGACGTGCGTCATGGATCGGTCAAGCGAGCCGCTTCTGCCGTAGGCGAAGGCTCGATCGCCGTCCAGCTGATGCATCAGTATCTGGCGCAGTTTTAGGATCGGAACGGATGGGAACAGGGTCACAGACAAAAGTTCGACAGGTTGACGAACAGGAACTGCTGTCGCTTCTCTCCTCCATTCCTATCCTCTGCCGCCTTCAGCCGGAGGACATCGGTTGCCTCGGCAAGGTCGAGCTCGTCGAAGCGCCCGCCGGAGCCGTCCTCTTCGAACAGGGCGAAACCTTTCCCGGGTTCTGCATGATCCTCACCGGCGAGGCTCGCGCCGAACGCACCGAGGCCAACGGCTCCGTCACTCCCATCGGCTCCTTCCGCGACGGCGACAGCTTCGGCGAAGCCCCCCTGCTGCTCGGTTCGAAGATCAGCGCCGTAGGCGTCGTAGCCGTCACCGACATCCGCCTCCTGCGCGTCGATACGGAAGGCTTCTGGCGTCTCATGGCCACCTGTCCCTCCGTCCGCCAGGGTGTCCTCTCCCAGGCCGCGCAGCGCATCCAGTCCTTCCAGGCTTCCACCCTGCACCGCGAAAAACTCATCTCCCTCGGCACCCTCGCTGCCGGCCTCATGCACGAGCTGAATAATCCCGGAAGCGCAGCGAAGCGCTCTGCCGCCCAGCTGCGCGAAAACCTCGCCCGCCTGCAGGACATCAGCCTCCGCTTCTGCGTCCATCCGCTCAACCCCGAGCAGCGCGCCTGCCTGCACGATATGCAGAACGAGGTGCTCGCCCTGGCCAAGCCGAAGCCGGCCAGCACCCTCGAAGAATCCGATGCCGAAGAAGAACTCGGCCAGTGGCTCGACAGCGTGGGGGTGGTCAACGCCTGGAAGCTCGCCCCCACCCTGGTTGCCGCCGGCTGGCGCCGCTCCGACATCGTCTGCACCCAGGATGCCTTTCCCGCCGAGACCCTGCAGGACGCCCTCAACTGGCTCGAAGCTCTCATCTCCGCCACCCAGCAACTCACCACCATCGAAGAAAGCCTCGCCCGGGTCACCGAGCTGGTCATCGCCGTCAAGAAATATGCCTACGAGGACAAGAGCGGCGAGCACCTCATCGACGTCCACGAGAGCATTCAGAGCACCCTCATCATCCTCGGCCACAAATTCCGTCACAAGCAGCTCAGCGTCGAGAAAGACTTCGCCTCCGACCTGCCCAAAGTGAAGACCCGCGGCACCGGCCTCAGCCAGGTCTGGACCAATCTGCTCGACAACGCCGCCGATGCCGCTCCCGAATCCTCAAAAGTCCGCATCCGCACCTGGCTCGAGAACGGCCAGGTCTGCGTCGGCATCGCGGACGAGGGCGAGGGCATCCCGCCCGAACTGCGTGAACAGATCTTCCAGCCCTTCTACACCACCAAGCCCATGGGCGTCGGCACCGGCCTCGGCCTCGACATCGCCAAACGCATCGTGCAGGGCCAGTACAACGGCAGCATCAGCTTTACTTCCGAACCAGGTAAAACCGAGTTCGTCGTCAGGCTGCCTAAAGAAACGGCCTAAGGGATCTTCACAGTCTTCCCCAATCCATACCTGCCCCGGCCCGACCCCGATACCCTGCCCCTGACCATCCCAGGCTCCCGCGCGTTCCGTTGCCTTACCCGGACTGCGCGCGCTGCTTATGATGCATCAGCCGCGGAACCGCCAGCAGCGTGAAGGCATACAGGAAAAGCGACGCGGCGGTGAACGTCAGACGCCCGTGCCGCAGGTCCTCGAACAGCAGCTTGGAGGCGCCGAAGGCCAGCGTTGCCCACGCAAGCCACATCAGTTCCTTCCGCTGCCAAAAGGCGCCGCTCCACGCCAGCCCCAGCGCCATCGCGCACAGCACCAGCGTGCGGATGACGGCGAGATGCGAAGCCCCCGGAACAACCGCCATCGACGTGAGACGGACCAGCACCCACACCAGCAGCGCCGCCGTGGTTCCGGCCGCGATGGCGCCCGTGGCAAGCCGGAGAACCAGCCTCCATGCCTCCTGTGGGCTCGGGCCTTCGCTGCCGTCCACGCGTCGCCTCGGAGACGGCCAGACAGCGAAATAGCAAACAACCGAGGAGGCGCACACCAGAACAACCATCCATCCCGGCGCTGCCGGATGGGTTCCCGTCAGCACCCGAGCTGCCCACGCCAGCCAGCCTGAAAAGAACGCCGCTACCGCCAGCGCCGCCAGACCGTGGAACGCGGGCGTCAGCCGTCCGCCGCGGCCGCCGAATAAGACCGCCGGCACAGCGAACAGGCCCAGAACCAGCGCCGCGTCGGCGCGTGGCAGGCACAAAAAGCAGCCCGCCAGCAGCAAAGCCAGGCTTCCGGTCGCGTAAACGTGGTAATTCCGCTGTGTCGGCGCGCGGCTGAACCAGGCAAAGGTGACCGCGTAACCTGCGGCCGCCCCAGCCAGGCAGAGGATCCACAGCAGAAGCATGCGCTCGCCCGACCCGAACGCGAACACTCCCCACGCCGACAGCAGGAACGCCACCAGAGTCTGCGCGGTCTCGAAGAAAGAAATCCGGCGCCGCAGCAGTATCGTCTGCGTGGCCGCGCTCCCCGCATAGATCAGCAGCAGAACCGGCCCGAACAGCAGCAGCGCCGCCGTCCCCACCGGGGCATACTCGGCGTGCGCACGCGACGGGCTCGACTCGATCCAGATCAGTGCAAAAATCGCGAAGTCCGCAGCCGCCGCCACCAGCGGCCTCACTCGCAGCGTCCTGTTGCGGGCAGCCGCAATTTCCCCCACCAGCGCCATCGCCAGCAGGGCAGCGATGAACGGCGCCAGGTCGCGCGCGGCAATCGCCAGAACCATGGCCGTCAGGCTGCCAGAGGCATCGGCCACCCACCCAACCTCTGCAAAGTGGTGTTTCCACCCCAGCCCCGTAGCCGCCAGCACGAACCCGCCGAGCACCGCCGCGGTGATGGCGTCAGGCAGAAAACGAAAGCGCAGCGTCAGCTCCCACAGCATCGGAATCAGGATCAGCACCGAAGTGGCTGCCCACACCGCGCTGGCAAACCACCCCTTTGCCGCGGCTCGCGTGGCTGGGATCAGCCACACGAAAGCATACGCAAGCGAGAGCACGATGACCGGTGTCCGGGGGACAGCGCTCGACTCCGCCAGCCCCCGCAGAAGATAAGCCCCGGCGATGGCCAGCATGGCTTTGCCGAGAACCAGAAAGGCCCCGCCCCCCGGGGAGAGCGCCTGACTCTCTCGTGCCGGCTCAGCCTGCGCAGCCGCAACAGCCGCGCGCTGCTGCACCGGCGAAGCGCCTTCGAGAGCGCTGACCCGGCTCTGCAGATCAGCCACGTTGCGCGTCAGTTGCTCAACCGCTCCGGCAAGATCGTTCATGGTCTCCACCTTTGTGTGAAGACGTGCGCTACCGCCCCTGATCGGAGTGGGCCATGACCGCCACGGGAATTTGCACCGCGACCGAATCCGTCCACGGCGGCAGGATTTTCACGAATACCGCCAGAATCAGCAGCGGCAGAACCGTGAGCCCAATGGCCACCAGCAATCCCTCGCGTGTGGCCAGGGCCATCTTGTAGGTCGTGTATCCCAGAAAGCTCTTGGAGAACAGCTGCCCGCCGATCACGACATTCCAGCGCATGGCGAAAATCCCGATCAGCGCCAGCGATCCGGCCACGGCGTACATGCGCTTGCGCGCCATCGCCGAGAGATGCGTTACCTGGGTCAGCCCCAGCAGCAGCAGCGGCGTCAGCGTGCCCATGAAGATCTGCAGTACGATCTGCGAGAAATAGAGCTTCGTATGCACCATGAAATCGAGACTGCGAAACGACTCGTCCGCCTCATAAATACGGTGGATCAGATCCAGCATCTCCAGACTGAAGTCCAGAATGAAAGTGTAGAAAAGGTACATCGCGATGGTGTCCACGCAACGCATGTCGATCGGCTGCCGCCGCATCCGCTGCGTCGCCATGTAGAGCAGCATCACCGCCGCAATCCCCGATACCATGGCCGAGAAGATGAACACCACCGGCATCAGCGGCGACGACCACCACGGATTCGCCTTGATCGACCCAAAGATGAATCCCACATAGCCGTGCAGCAGAAACGCGGAAGGAATGCCGATCAGCGTCACCAGCCACCCCACCCGTTCATCGATGTGCAGAGCCCGCTCGCTGATGTTGTCCGACCCCAGCGTCATCGCCCGGTAGAGCAGCCGCTTCCAGCCGCGCGTGGACTGCGACAGCACCACGATGTCCGCCCGGAAGTCCAGCCAGATCTCCACCGTCAGCACCGCCATCAGATACCACAGATAAACGAACCCGAACATCGCCATCGCCGAGGACCGGTGTGGCGTCAGGTACATCTCGTAGGACCGCTCCGGGTGACCCAGGTGCAGTTGCAGCGGCAGCGGCGCCACCAACAGAAACGCCAGAGCCGTCAGCAGCGCCAGCCGGTACGTCGGCTTCACCGCCTCCACCCGAAACACCCGCTCCAGCGACGCCAGAATGAAAGCCCCTGCCACCAGTCCCGTAATGTAGGGGTACAGAACGATCAGCACGCTCCAGTAGAGCGATACTTCGTTCGGATAGATAAAACCTTCGACGCCGGACATAAGCTCTCCGCCCTCCTCTTTCCGCTACCGCACCGAGCCGTCCAGCTCGTTGTAGAAAACCTTCGCGCCGGTCGCCATCTGCGGCTTCAGCACCTGCACGCTGTGCGTCTTCAAAAATGCGTGGATCGGGTCTTTCGGGTTCTTCAGATCGGCCAGCTGCCGCGCACCCGTCGGGCACGCCTCGCAGCACGCAGTCGTCAGCCCCTTCGTGATCCGGTGATAGCAAAGCGTGCACTTATCCGCGACGTGCTTCGTCGGGTGGATATACCGGCAGCCATAAGGACACGCCTGCACGCAGTAGGCGCACCCCAGGCAGTATTTCTGATCCACCAGAACCACGCCGTCCGGCGAGATGAACGTTGCCCCCACCGGACACACCTGGGTACACGGCGAATCCGCACAGTGGTTGCACATCTTGGGCACGAAGAAGTACTTCCCCTCGTCTTCCTGTGCAACCGGAAATCCCTCCTTGCCCCCATCCGGCGAAATCACCTGCGGATTGGCAAGGTCGGTATCGCTGACGTGGTAGCGCTCCACCCAGGTGCGGAAGAATCCCTCCGGCACATCGTTTTCCGCCTGGCAGGCCCGCACGCAGTTCCCGCAGCCAATGCATTTCGGGATGTCGATGAGCATGCCCCACCAGTGGTCGCTCATCCCATAGTTGGGAGAAGCTTCCGGCGTGCCCGCCAGCACCGACTCCCAGGCGACCGCCGCGGCCGGCAGAAGGATCAGCAGTTGGCGTCGGGTTAAGGTCATTGGGCTCCTCCTGCGGTGATCGCTGGACTGTGTGGCTGATGACAGGTCTGGCAGGGAACGCCGTTGGCGTGCGATGCCGCATCCACCTGGGGAAAATCCTTCGGCCGGGCAGCGCTCGCCGCGTGGCAGCGGACGCACAACACCGCCGTATCCGGTTTGCCCGGATCGAGCGAGGGATCGTCGGCGTGTCTGGCCAGCGGACCGTGGCACGCCTCGCAGTTCACGTGCGCGTGTTTGCCCGCGCTCTTCGTCTGCGCCACATCCGCATGGCAGGTTTCACAGGTCTGGTGCCCTGCAAAATGGATTGGGTGAGCCGCAATCTCGGCGATGGCCGCGCCACGATAATGACCGTATTGTCCGAAGCTGCGCGGAACGATGAAGCCGCGGAGCACGAAGAACAACAGCGTTCCGGCGGCAAACAAACCAGCCAGGCGGAAGAGATGCCCTGCATCCCGGGAAATGCGCATGGTGCGGATCCCTCTGCACGGTCCTGATTGCTCCGGATACGCAAATCCTGACCGGCGTTCCTATTCAGAACAAGGAGCACAACGGTTGTATGTGCTGCGCATCACAATCGCCGCCCACGGGGTATCCTGTCGTCGATGAGCATCAGAATCATCCTCACCGGAGCTACCGGCATGGTCGGCGAAGGCGTCCTTCTCGAATGCCTCCAGAATCCCGCGGTTGCCGAGGTCCTGATGGTCAATCGCAGACCCTCCCCACGGCGCCATCCGAAACTGAAGGAATGCCTCGTTCCCGACTTCTTCGACCTCAATGCCGTCACCCGCCCGCTCACCGGCTACGACGCCTGTTTCTTCGCGGCCGGCGTCAGCTCCCTCGGCAGGAGCGAAGCCGAGTACACGCGCCTGACCTATGACCTCACCCTCCACTTTGCCGAAACCCTGGTCACCCTGAATCCCGGGATGGTCTTCATTTACGTCTCCGGCGCCATGACCGACAGCACGGAAAAGGGCCGCACCATGTGGGCGCGCGTGAAAGGCCGCACCGAAAACGCTCTCCAGCGCCTTGGCTTCCGTGCCGTCTACAATTTCCGCCCCGGCTTCATGCGCGCCACGCCCGGCCAGCAGAACCTGCCCTTCTTCTATCGCCTGATCGGGCCGCTCTATCCTGTGGTTCGCGTCGTTCTGCCCAATCAGGTCAGCACGCTCAGCGATGTGGGCCGGGCCATGATTCGCTGCGTCCTCGACGGCTATCCCAGGCCGATCCTCGAGATCCGCGACATCAACGCGCTCGCGAAGTCCTGAAGTCCCGAAGCACCCCGGAGCACCCTATCGCTGGCTGGTTTCTCGCGCCGCCACTTTGCGGTTGAATTCGGCTGAGCCGCGGCGCGGAATCGTGAGCGACGTCCAGCGTTCCCCTGCAAAGTGTTTGGCCAGCAGCACAATCTGCCCGATGTGGTGGGCGTAGTGGGCGATCTGACGGTTGATCGCCTGCATGACGGAGTGGGCTTCCCCGCGGATGGCCACCGTGCGGCTCAGGTCAGCCTCGGTCAGCGGCTCAAGCGTCGCGAAAAGACAGGACCACCCCGACTCCCACAGAGCGAGCAGAGCCTCCCGATTTGCGGGGGGCTCTTCGAATTCACTGTCGCGGTTGCGGTTGGCCTTCTCGCCATCGGAGGTCAGGAAGTCGGTCCAGCGCGAACGCATATTGCCCGCCATGTGCTTCACGATGACCGCGATCGAATTCGCTTCCCCGTCGAGAGCGGCGAACAGCTGCGCGTCCGGCGCCTGCGCCATGGCTCGCTCAGCGAGCTTTTTGTAGTAGCGGAACAGAGCCAGCGAGTCTTCAAGATACGAGGTGGTGAACTCCAGTGGCATGGCACAAGTCTAGCCCCGCCGATCCACAGGCCATGCCTCATCCCGGCACCGTTTCCGCCGATGAGGGAGACAGAAGCCCCGTCTTACGGGCGACGCGCACCAGGCGCGGGAAAGAGCGCGGGGAGGGTCCTCGGACCGCATGTTTGCAATCATCGGCATTCTGGTAGTGTTCGGCGCGGTGGCCGGCGGTTATCTGATGGAGCACGGACACCTGGCAGTCCTGGTGCAGCCGGCCGAGCTCCTGATCATCGGCGGAGCCGGCGGTGGGACGCTGCTGATCGCCAATCCGCTGCGGATCCTGAAGAAGATCGCAGCCGGAGCGGCAGCGGTCTTCGGCAGTTCGAAGTTCGGCCGGGACCGCTATCTGTCCACCCTGAAGATGATGTACGAGCTGCTCCAGAAGGCCCGGCGCGGCGGCATGCTCACCATCGAGGCGGACGTCGAAAAGCCGGAAGAGAGCCCCGTCTTCCAGCAGTTTCCGGAGTTTCTGGGCAACCACCATGTGCGCGACTTTGTCTGCGATACGCTGCGCATGGTGATCACCGGCGGCGTGGACGCCTTCGATATGGACCAGATGATGGACCTCGACATGGAAGTGCAGCACCAGGGCGAAGAGGAGCCGGTAGCGGCGCTGTCGACCATGGCGGATTCGCTGCCCGGGCTGGGCATTGTGGCCGCGGTGCTGGGCGTGGTCATCACCATGGGCGCCCTCGGCGGCCCGGCCGAAGAGATCGGTCACAAAGTGGCGGCGGCGCTGGTGGGGACGTTCCTCGGCATTCTGCTGTGCTACGGGCTGGTTGGCCCGGTCAGCCAGAACATGGCGAAGGCCACCGCAGAAGAGCATGCCTACCTCTACGTTCTGCGGGTGCTCATGCTGGCGTTCATTCGCGGCCAGCCTCCGGTGGTCGCGGTGGAGATGGGGCGGCGGGCGATTCCGGCTCATGTGCGGCCCTCCTTCACCGAGGTCGAAGAGGCCTGCCGCAATCACGGCGCGCCGGCCGTGGTTGCTGAGGCGCCGGCGGCGTAAGAGGAGACCATGGGGGCAGCGGCGAAGCCGGTCATCATCATCAAGAAGAAATCGGGCCACGGCGGCGGCCACAACGGCGGCGCGTGGAAGGTGGCGTATGCGGACTTCGTGACCGCCATGATGTCTCTGTTCATCGTCCTCTGGCTGATGAACACCAGCGAGAAGGTGCGGCAGGCGGTGGCGGGCTACTTCAACGATCCCCGGGGAACGTCGAAGCAGACGGGGAGCGACCAGTCGGGGACCAGCGAGAATCTGGCGCTGACCGAGAACAACATCGCGAACCTCAAGCAGAAGATCGAGGAATCCATCCGCAGGATGAACGACCTCAAAGCGCTCCAGAACCAGATCCAGATCACCATCACGCCGGAGGGACTGAGGATCGAGCTGCTGGAGACGAAGGACGGGACGTTCTTCGACACCGGCAGCGCCACGCTGAACCAGAATGGCCGGGAGATGATGCGCATGCTGGCCGGGCAGCTGGGCGGCATTCCCAACCGCATCTCGATCGAAGGGCACACGGACGCACGGCCGTACGCGTCCAGCGACGGGTACGGCAACTGGGAGCTGTCGACCGACCGGGCGAACGCAGCCCGGCGGCTGATGGAGGATTCCGGGTTGCGCGACGACCAGGTGTCGCAGGTGCGAGGGTATGCGGACCAGAAGCTGCGGGTGCCGTCGAATCCCATGGACCCGTCGAACCGAAGGATCTCGCTGATCGTGCAGTATCTGACGGCGGATGCGCCCCCCGTGCCGGCAGACAAGCCGCCGGCGGAGAAACCGCCGCCCGCGGCGGGGGCTGCCGGGCCGGGTGC
>JBAUGH010000692.1:0-3520 GCA_049679565.1 Acidobacteriaceae bacterium | reverse complement strand
CTTCGAGGGAATGGGGTTCGACGCAACGGGGGAGTGGCACGAGGGCCCGTTTACGGACTACTGGCGGTGGGCCTTCTCGGATCTCGGGGACGCGGGGATGAAGAAGGTGGCTGCAGAGATGATCTCGAAGATGTGGCTGGGGGCGGGACCGGCGGCGATGACGGCGGAGGAGCTGCAGATTCTGTATATGAGCACACCGCTCGGGACCAGCATGTCGTCCTCGACGGAGATGGGCTGGCTCTACGACGCGTAGGAGCTGGGCGGCAGAGGGAGCCGCTGGGGCATGCCAGCCGGACGGGGACTGACCCGGCTGGGGCCTGGTTTGGAATCCGCGCTACTGGCCGAGAAAACGGTACGCCACGCCGACACTGAAGCCGTTCGGGGTTAATCCATTGTTGTGGGAAATGACGCCGGTGCTGCCGACGGTGGGAGAGCCCTGGAAAGAGGGCCATATCTGGTATTCGTAATCTCCGCGAAGGGAGAGGCGGGGAGACAGGTGGTAATCCAGAGTGCCGCCGGGCGCGAAGGCGAAATAGCTGCCTTTGAGACTGCCGGGCGCGTTCGGATAGCCTGGAGTGGTGATCCAGCCGCCGCCGGCCTCGACTTTTGCCCACCCATTGAGGCGGTGGTACTCAAAGAAGCGATAGCGGGGACCGATGAGGTAGTTGGACTCGATCTCACCGCCGAGGCCGTGCCAGTGGAGCCAGCGGGCTTCGCCTTCGGCGCCCCAGCGGGCGTGAGCGTTGAAATCGAAGAGGGCGGTCAGACCGATCAGCTGATTGCTGGCGCAGCTGAAGGGTGAGTTGCTGGCGCAACCCCAGTCGGGATTGAAGGTGGAAACCTCGCCTCCTGCCCAAAGGCCGGCCTCTCCTCCGACGACGGACCTTGGACTCTGAGCCAACAACGCAGCGGGAAGCAGGAGCAACAACAGGAAGCCGGTACGTCTGAGCATGATCGAATCTCCGGGAAAAGAACTGAAGCATTTCACAGGGGGGCCCTGGAAACTCAGACCCGCAGGGGCCATCAGGGATGGGCGGTAACAACGCCATCGCCTCGCTCGATCATACAGCGTCGAGCGGGCGGATTGGCTTCCTTTGAATTCAATGAGTTACTGGGTAGTTTCTCCCCCCCACAGCGGGGTGGGGCCGCGGCGGCGGCTGGAAGCGGGACGGCAGGGGCAGGCAGGGAGTGGAGGCGGCGCCGGCAGGATCGCCGATGAGCGGGGCAGCCAGGGGCGTTCCTCGATGGGGTACGGGGCCGCGGTTTTTTAACCACGAAGGCACCTTCTCGCGGATTTGCTTGACAAGTGTGGTCGGACCTCTATATCAAACTCTGCAGAAATTCGGGCATGTGCGCTCGCGTCGAATTTCAACAGATAAGAAAAAGTGGAAGCCGTGACCCGGGGACCTGATGGCTTTCAGAAGTAGCGGTTCGGAACCCTGTCGTTCAGAACGATTTGGAGGCACGTATGGAAAAGATTTGGAAGGAACCGATTCTCCGCGGATGCCGGTTAGCCGCGTCGTTCGTGGTTGTCGTCCTGCTGCTGATGGCTGCTGCGGGCAGGGCGCAGGTTACGGGCACCGGCAATATTCAGGGAACCGTGCAGGATCCTTCGGGTGCGGTTTTGCCCGGCGCAGCGGTCACGGCCACCGACGTAGCGACCGGCGTGAAGCACGAGGCCAAAACGGATAGCGCCGGTCTGTACGTGTTTCCCGGTCTGATCACCGGGAACTACAGCCTGGAAGTGAGGGCGACCGGTTTCCAGACGTACGAGCGGAGCAACATCGTGCTCGAGGTCGGCAGCAGCATCGCCATCAACGTCACTTTGAAGGTCGGCGAAGCCAGCACGAAGGTGGAAGTCCGCTCGGAAGGCCTGGCGCTGCAGACCGAGGACCCGACTTATAAGCAGACCATCGATCAGAACGAGATGGCGTCGATGCCGCTGAACGGGCGGCACATGACGGATCTGATCATGGCTTCGGGCGGGGCCAACACGGCGCCGAGCGGGGACTTTACCGGCAGCAAGTATTCCTACCAGACCATCTCGCTTTCGGTTGCGGGCGGCGGGGGCAACACCACGCTGTGGCGGCTGGACGGCGGGGATAACCAGGACTACATGGGCAACGGGAATCTGCCGTACCCGTTCCCGGATGCGGTGAGCGAGTTCAGCGTGGAGTCGACGGCCATGGGCGCGCAGGATGGCGGGCACATCGGCGGCATGGTGAATGTGGTCACGCGCTCGGGCACCAATCAGTACCACGGCGAGGCGTTCGAGTTCATCCGCAACAACTACCTGGATGCGACCAACTTTTATTCCTCCACGCCGGATACGCTGCACCAGAACCAGTTCGGGGGCACCTTCGGCGGCCCGGTCATCCGCAACAAGATGTTCGCCTTTGCCGCCTATCAGCGGACTGTGGCGCGGCAGACGCAGTCCAATACCCAGGCCACCGTGCCCACCGCGGCGAATCTGCTGGGGGATTTCTCGGTTACGGACGGACCGACCTGCGAAGCCTCGGGAAAGACCGTGCAGTTGGTCGATCCGCTGACCGGCGCGACACTGACGGGCGACAAGTATCCTTCGCAACCCACCTTCAACGGGCCGGCGCTGGCGCTTCAGAAGCTTCTGCCGGCCATCAATCCGGCACTCGATCCGAACAACTGCGGGTATGTTTTTTACACCATCCCCTACCAGTTGTTTGACAACCAGTTTGTGACGCGGGTGGATTACACGGTCAGCTCGAAACAGAATATCTACGGGCGGTATCTGGTCGACGGCTACCAGTTTCCTGCCTACTATTCACCCACCAACATCCTGATTACGACGCAGTCGGGGAACATCGAGCGGGTGCAGTCGTTTGTGTTCGGCGACGCCTACACATTCTCCCCCAATCTGGTGAACGCGGCGCACATCACCATCCTGCGGCGGGTGAACAACCGCGGATACAACGCCAGCGACATCAATGCGAATAAGCTGGGTGTCACGCTCTACCAGGCGGAAACGGCCGGCCTGCAGATGGCAGAGGGCAAGTGGAACATCGGGGGCGGCACCAACTCGATCGCGCACTTCAACGACAATGCGCTGTCGATCGGGGACGATGTCACGTGGATTCGGGGCAAACATCAGTTCATGTTCGGCGGGGCATACACCCAGAATCAGCTCAACATCGGCAATGCGTATGAGTCGAACGGGATTTTCACGTTCAACGGGGAATACAGCGGGAGCGGCCCGAACGGGGGGAGCAAGATCGGGGATCAGAACCTCGACTTCCTGATGGGAACGCTGAGCGCGTTCCAGCAGAGCAAGCAGCAGCAAAACGCGCTGCGCGGGCCGATCCCGAGCCTGTACATCCAGGACACGTACCATGCGACCCCGCGGCTGACGGTGACCGGCGGACTGCGCTGGAACCCGAATTTCATGCCGGTGGATTACTTCAACCGCGGCCTCGAATTCAACCACGCCGATTTCCTCAACAACGTGCACAGCAGCGTGTATCCGAACGCTCCCGCGGGGATCCTG
>JBAUGH010000691.1:0-2144 GCA_049679565.1 Acidobacteriaceae bacterium | reverse complement strand
GGTGTGATCAGATCGGCGCTCGACATCCCCGACCCGTCGAAAAAAACAAAGTCTCCCGGATCGACGCCGGCGCTGATCAGAAACTGCCGCACCACCCGCGCCCCCTGCGCAATCGAGCCATCCTCGCCCTCCAGCCGGCCCAGCAGCCGCAGGTACAGCTCGGCGTGCAGATTCTGGCTGACCTTATTGGTCACCGTTACGTCCTCGCCCACGGTCGGCGAAACGTGCGTGGCCAGCACCCGCAATCCCGTGTCCGGCGGCTGGATCGTCGTCAGCGCCAGCGGCCGCAGCACCACCGTCTGGTCCACCTCGTCGCGATATTCCTCGGTATCGACGGGCTGCCGGTGCCACGCGCGCGCCGTCCCGTTCACCGTCACCCCGCGCGCCAGCAGCATCTGCCGCAGGGCGACCGCCGCAAACTGCGCCGGGTCGTCGATCGCCAGCGCATCGTGCATGCCGTTGGGGCTGACCGCGCCAAACAGCCGGATCGTCAGGCTGCCCGGTGCGCGATCGATGCCCGAATGCGCGGGCACGCCTGGCGGCGCGAGCACCAGATCGTTCTCCAGCGTGTAGTACGGCACATTCGGATCCCACGCCACCATCGTCGGCCGCGCCGCTGCGGCGGCCTGATCTGCGACGGCCTGGCCCGCGGTATTCTCCGAACCGGCTACGGGCGGCAGCGGACTCGCGCCCTCCGCCGGCGTCGGCGTCACATTCAGATACTGGACGTTGTCGTTCACCGTCAGCGCCGACGCCGGCGCGCCGTACTCCCACTGCAAATCGTCCCAGCCCCAGTCCGACCCCCACCGTTCCCACGGAAACCACGCGTCGTCGCCAATCACGTCGCCAGTGATGCGGTGCACCCCCGCCGCGACGATCTGGTCCGCCATGTTTTCCAGCGCCTCAAGCGGCGGATTTGGCCGCTCCGTCTTTCCATCCCATGGATAGCTGCGCCCCGACATCGTCGGATCGCCTGCGCCCAGCAGCCGCACATCCCCTGTCAGCGTGCCGCTGGAATCCATCGACCCTGAAGTGACGGCGACCGTCGTCCAGGTCGCGCTCGCGGGAATCCGCGCCAGCGTTGCGGCCGTGGTGAACAACTTGGCGTTCGACGCCGGCTCAAAGAACTGCCCATCGTTCATCGCAAAGAGCGGCTTGCCCTCGGACGTCACCACGGAAATGCCCCAGTGGGCCCGCGCTACATCGGGATCGGCGAGGATTTGACGGATGGCTTCCGCCAGCGGCACGCGGGGATGGCGAGAAGGGGCCTTGCGATGCCGGGCTGCAGCGTTCCCTGGAACCGCGGCAACCGCCGCGATCAGCAGAACCACACCCTGGAGAACCAGGCTGGTTCGTCGCCTTTGGCCGCCGTGTTTTCGTTGGGGAATCTGCACGCTGCGACGGAATTTCTCCGAGTGTAGCATCGTTCTCTGAATGACTTTCGCCCGGCGCGCTCCGTTTGACTGGCAATTGCGCACGCGCTCGCTTGCTCTGGGCGCGCGAACCGTCGTAATAGGCGTGCTCAACGTCACGCCCGACTCCTTCTCCGACGCGGGTGCTCACTTCCATACTGAAACCGCCGTCGCTCACGCCATTTCCATGCTCGACGAAGGCGCCGTCATCCTCGATATTGGCGGCGAATCCACGCGGCCAGGCGCACAGCCGCTCAGCCCCCGGGAAGAGCAGGACCGGATTCTACCGGTCATGGCCGCGATCCTGCGCGAGCGTCCGCAATCCGTGCTCTCCGTGGATACGTATCACGCAGCCACGGCGCGCGCAGGCGTCGCCGCCGGCGCGGAAATCGTCAACGATGTCTCCGGTTTCGCGTGGGACGGAAAGATCGCCGGAACATGCGCCGAGCTCGGCTGCGGCGTCATTCTGATGCACACCCGCGGCCGCCCCACAGAATGGCGGACGCTTCCGCGCCTCGCCCCGAACCAAGTGGTTCCGCTGGTGAAAGACGGCCTTTTCCAGGCCCTCGACCGCGCTGACACCGCCGGAATCGCCCGCTCTCGCATCGTTCTTGACCCGGGGTTCGGCTTTGGCAAGGTGCACGACGAAAACTACCCACTGCTCGCCCATCTGGACGAATTGCTCGCTCTCGGCCAGCCGCTGCTGGCCGGCGTTTCCCGCAAGTCATTTCT
>JBAUGH010000690.1:0-25657 GCA_049679565.1 Acidobacteriaceae bacterium | reverse complement strand
GCTGATGACGGCGGGCGGGAATTTCGGCTTGCTGGAGAACGGGTTCGCGGATGCTGCGCCGCGCGGGCTCGCGACCCTGGACACGACCACCGCCGGGCGCTGGATGCCGCCCCTGGCGGGAGGGACTTCAGGCATCGCCACCAGCGGCGCCCTCACGGTGGGGAACGTGGAGTTGCGCCCGAAATTTCTGCGCGCGCCACTCGAAGTGCAGTCCGCGCACGTCGATCTGACGCCCGATGCCGTTGCATGGAAAGACGCGGCCTTCAGGTACCAGGGGATGGCGCTCGAGGGCGATGTCACATTTCCGGTGACGTGCACCGCGCCCGGTGGATGTCCGGCCAGCTTTGCGCTCTCAGCCGGGACGCTCAATGCGGCCGCTCTCGCAACCATGGTGCGCGGCAGCGAGCGGGGATTCCTGGGCCAGCTCTTCTCGCTGGGCGGGGCCAGTCCGGCCCCGTGGCCCGCGGCGCAGGGAACGGTAAGCTGCGACGCGCTGGATCTGGGACGCCTGGCCATCGGAAAAGCCCAGGCCGAACTGACCGTCGAAGGAGGAAAGCTGACCATCGAGTCGCTGACCGGAAAAGCGCTCGGGGGAACGCTGGAGGCGAACGGCACGATGACCATGGCGGCCGGGGTTCCGCAGTGGAAGGTGGACGCCCGGTTGAACAGCGCGAAGATGAACGAGGCTGGCGCGCTGTTTCGCGAAACCTGGGCCGGAGGAACGGCGAGCGGCCAGGCGACCCTGACGCTGCGCGGAGCCAGTGCGGCGGATCTGGCGTCGTCGGCCAGCGGGGATTTTTCTTTCACCTGGCAGAACGGCGGCCTGGCGGCGAGCCGTCCCGCGCAGGAACCGCTGGCACACTTCGATCGCTGGAGCGCAAAGGGGACGGTGGCGAACAGCTTGCTCACCCTGACCACGAGCGAAGTGTCGCGGGGCGCAGCGGGGACGGCAGTGGAGGGAACCATCGGCTTCGACCGCAGCGTGCATTTGACGCTGCATCGGCGCGCAGGATCGCTCAAGGTTGCCGGATCGCTGGCGCATCCAGCGGCTCCCTAGGCTGGATCCACGCAGGGATGTCAGGAGCATCAACCAACCACCCCTGTGCGGAGCGCCCACAGGCACGGCGTCGAGTGGGTGCCGAAAAGGCTCCCGCCCTGTCGTCAGTGCAATGGTTTAGTTCGCTGTTGGCTTGTCGATGGAATCGACAACCAGCGTCTCTACGGAGCCCTTCTGTGACTCCAGGCTGAGGCCGAGCTGCTCCTGCAGTGCCGTGAATAAGCTGGGAGCAGAATCGTCGGAACCTGGTGGAGGAGCTGTGCCTTCGTTGGCTCCCCTGGAATCCTCCGGCGTCCACCGGAGCGTCCAATCGTAATTGCCCGTGAGCCCCGTCTTGTTGACCACGACACGATCGCTGACCTCGGGGAACAGGCCAGGGGCTGCCTCAGCAAATTGGTCCAGAGACATATTGAGAGATTCAAGTTCACCACTTCTCCTCTCGTTGAGAAAGCTCTGTACCCCTCCACCTGCCAATACTTTTGGCCCAGCCGATTTCGTCAATTTCGGCCCCCCTTTCGCGATCACAAGCGCGTAAACGGGGATCTCCTTTGCATGGTAGCTCACCTTAAGGTGAAACCGCTCGGCCAGAAGCACTTGCACCATGAGCTTCAACTGCCGACTCCGCTGATCGGGAGGCAGCTTATCCAGCGCCGCAGTCGTGCTCTCATCGGCCTTCGCGTCGATGTCGTAATCCGCTGAGTCCACCCATTCGGGGTATCCGGAGATTTGCGAGCCGGACTTAAGGTCATAGGCGAACATGATGACGTCCTTGACGGGCACATTCTCTGCTCTGAACCTGCCGGGAGACGTCATGATTCCGCGGTTTCGCTCCTCCCCATTGCTCGGCTTGACGGTTGCCACTTCAAAACTGAATTCCGGCTTGCCCCCGGGATTCTGCAACAGGGCGGCGCTAACGCGCGGCGCATCGACAAAGCCAAAAATTATCGGGCTCAGAATCACCGCCAGAGTGAGGCCAGCAAGAAGGAATCTACAGCTGCGCGTGAGGCAGCGCACCGGGTTGTCCGACACGATACGGCGAACACGCTGTTTCAATTCCGAACCCGTGATCCCGGAGACGCAGGTTAACGGTAACTCCATCGAAAACTGGCACGCACGCAGAATACTTTCTGCGTAGACCTCAGGCTTACTCACCAGCATCAGGACAGCATCGTCGCACGCATGTTCTCGTTCGCGCAGCAAACGTGATTGCAACCACCAGACAATTGGGTGAAACCAGAAAATCGCAGCAACAAGCATGTGAAGGGCCGCGGTCAGATTATCGCGACGACGAACGTGGGCCAGCTCGTGGGCAAGAATCATCTCAATCTGAGCCTCGCTGAGCCGCTCCGAGATTCCACGTGGCCACACGAGCGTGGGGCTCAACAAGCCCAAAACGCCGGGTTCAAGGGAGGTGTCCGAAATCGATAACCGGATCGGGCGACGAATATCCTGGAGTGCCTGGACCCTCCGCAACACGGAAAATTCAAGGCCGTCTGTTACCGGACGTGCACTCCGCAATTCAACGGCGATCCGCCGCCAGCGAATCATCCAGCAACTGAGCACCAGCAGAGAGCCCGCCATCCAGAGCGCTGCAACAATGGCAACGAAGGGAATGGACTGACGCCAGGGCGCGAGCAGCGCGGCTCTCATCGGTTCGGAAATGGCCGCCGGCGTAAAGGTGAAAGGTTGACTGAAAACCTCCATGGAATAAAGGGGCGCCGGCTGCAGGGTACTGTTCGTCACAGACAGTTGCGCCAGAGAATTACCAAGTGAGAGCAGAAGCGAAAAGGGGATGAGGAATTTGAGAGACGCCGCAAACCACATCAAGTAGCGCGTTCCCGCCGGAAGACCGCGGAGCGTCGATGCGAGGCCAGCCACACAGAGAGCAAAGAGCGTGGATTGCCAGAGATGATTTCCGACCGGCGCGAAGAACCCGGTGATCATGACTTGTCCTTCCCGTCAGATTTTGACTTCTTTGCCGCACGGTCCAGGAGGATCTTCTCTGCCTCTCTCACGTTGTCCAGCGTCAGATCGCCGGATTCGATCAGGTGGGCCATCACCACCTGGGACTTCCCGCCAAAGAGACCAAGCAGGTCATCGATGAGGCGCTTCTGCGCACTCCTGCGAGACAACGCGGCGCCAAAAATGTGAAAATTCCCGACTTTACGAATTCGCCTGAGCGCCCTTTTGGCCTCAAGCCGGTAGACAGTCGTCTGCACGGTCGTGTACGCCGGTCGGGACCTTTCAGGAAAAGCCTCCTGAATCTCGCGAATGGACAATTCGCCACGCGTCCAGAAGATCTCCATGATCTGCAATTCGAGCTTCGTCAATTTCGGATTCATCGTCATGTCTACTATGGCACCCGGTTTATTTACTATGTGCATAGTAGTGATAACCGCGAAAAATTGCAACTCATCGAACGCGATTTTTTCTTCTGCCCAAACCCGGGACACGAGGGTTTTCGAGCGAGAGAAGTTGCTTGTTTTGAGAAGCCGATATTAAAGACACCTATTCTGCGCTCACCGAGGGTTCTGCCCGGTGGTCGGCAATGGGGAAGTTTCAGCCCTGAAAGACCCCCCCAAGACGGTTGGCGAACGGAGCTTTTCCTTTTGAGCGCGATTTTGCCGCTACCGGCAGCTCGGCCAGGCCTCAGAATGGCAGCCCCTACAGGGGTCATCGCACCGAGCTAAAGGTGGAGAGCAATCGGCCGAACCAGGCTCGGACTTTTCCGAGCGTCAACGCGCCGGCCGCCCCGGACCCAGGTCCTTATGGGGCAGGTATTTGACAATTTGAAAACGCAGCAAAAAAGTAGGGTGCCCCATTCAAGCCTGTCGTTGGCTTGAGTGGGCCAGGACGGCGAGCCCGTGCGGCCAGCACCGAAGGGTGCAGCCTACGTCGGGGGAGCTTCGTTGAGCAGCTTCTGGTGGAGGCTGTCCTCGACTTCGGGGACGGAGCCGTCGTTCAGGTCCACTTCGGAGGGGTTCTCGCGGAGGGTCATCCGGTGGGTGACCCTGCCCTGCGCGGGGATGCGGACCCAGTCGGTGAGAGAAGCGCCGTCCTCGCCCTTGACGGTGAGCGGGACCAGGGCCTCGGCGAAGCCGTTGTTGATGAGGTCTACGGCGACGAGGAATTGCTGGTGGCCTTCGGGGGTAGGGTAGACGCCGCCGATGGCGAGGTCGGGAAGGCCGCGATCCTCATCGACCCAGTTCTCGAAGAACCAATGCAAATCCTGACCACTGGCTTTTTCGAGCAACTGCTCGAAGTAGCCGGGCGCGTTGTCCTGGGCGGGATCGTAGGCCTGGAGCGCGGTCTGCAGGGCCTTGTCGCCGGCGACGGAGCGGAGCATCCAGAGGACGTAAGCGGCTTTGGTGCGGTAGTAGATGGGCGAAACGGCGTGCAGCAGGTCCTCGCCCCCGCTGGTGCCGGGAGTAGCGGGCTCGGCGATGGCCAGAGCGGGACGGCCGGCGTTGAGGTTCTCCATCGCGGCGGTGAGTCCCTGGCCCTGCTCGATCCAGAGCGTATTGAGAAAGGTCGCGACACCCTCATCGAGCCAGGCGCGCGGCGAGTGGAAAGCAGCGTGCGCCAGGGGATGGACGAGAAGTGCAGCAAGGTGGGAGGGGTCGTCGGTGGAGAGCGTGGTGACGAGGAGATCGCCGATTTCGGCGGGAGCGTCATCGGGATCGGGAAGTTCGAGGACGGTCAGCGGCGGATGGGGCTTCTCGCCGAGCCACGATTGAATCAGAGGCCGGGCAGTGGCAGCGGCGGCGACGTAGCGCTGGGCGCTGGGGACGTCCGCTGTGGAGGAGAAAACGCGCAGACCGTTGCCATTGGTTTCGGTGAGACGTGCCATGAACAGAGACGGCGCCTCAAAGCCGAGGCGGGTGGGTGGCAGCGAAGCGGTGATCACGCCGGGAAAGGCGGCGGTGGGCATCGCGGCAGGTTTCGAGAGCGGCACGAAGTGGCCGTCGAGGATAACCGCCGTGGGCGGCTCGGAGAAGAACTCGTCGGTAAGGTGCAGGGTGACGGTGGCGTCCTGGTCGTTGAGCTTCTGGCGGCCGATTTCGGTGACCACGGTTGCGCCGTTGTCGAGCTTCACGGGGACCGAGCTGACCGGATACCAGACGACGTTGCCGAATCCGCGCAGGGCGGTGAGGTCAGGAGAGATGCGGTCCCAGTCGGAGGCTTCGGCGGCGGGCTGGGGCGCTCCAATGGCGGTAAGGCGATCGGCGGAGAGCGGAACCGTGCCGCCGTAGTTGACGTCGAGAGTGAGCGAGGAGCCGGGGGCCAGAGGTTGGGGCAGGGAGATGGCGGCTTCGTTGAGATGCCCGGTGTGGTCGGCGTCGCTGGCGATCATGGTTTCGCTGAAGACAGCAGGGCGGCCGCGGAGGCCGATGGAGTCGAAGTGGAGCGTGGAGGAAAGCTGGAGGGGAATGGCGGCGAGGGGTGTCGAGCCGTCATTGCGCAGGGTGACGAGGGCGCGACCCTCGAGAGACTGGGCGCGGGGCGTGAGGTGGACGTCAAGGTCCCACGCGGTGATGACCACGGCACGGCGCTGAGCGTCCGTGATGGTTGAGGCGGGAACGGATTGGCGAGCCGAGGTTTTGGGCGGCCCGGAGAACAGGACCTGGGAGTGGGAGCTGGGGGAATTCGGCGGGGGAGCCTGATTTCGCTGGAGGTCTTGCTGGGCGAAGGCGAAGGATGCGCCGAGAACGGCAACGGCGAAAAACAAGAACAACTTCATGTACCGAGACCTTTTCGAACTTTGACTTTTTGACCCTGGGCAGGACGCCCGGCATCAGCCTGGGGCTGCGAGGGGCGAACGGGGCGGCGCTGGCGGGCGGCTTCAAAAAGCACGACTGCTCCGGCGGCGGAAACGTTGAGCGCCGCCACCTGGCCGGCCATGGGAATGCGGAGCAGGTGGTCGCAGGTGCGGCGGACCAGATCGTGGAGGCCGGCGCCTTCGCGTCCGAGAACGATTACGGTGTTGGACGTGAAGTCGTAGCGGTCGTAATCCTGTGCGCCGTGCTCGTCGAGGCCGACGATCCAGAGGTTGTGGGCCTTGAGGATTTCGAGGGCGCGAACGAGGTTGACGACGCGGGCGAGGCGGAGGTGCTCAGCAGCTCCGGCGGAGGCCTGGACGGCAACGGCAGAGAGGGGAGCGGAGCGTCGCTCGGTGAAGAGGACGCCATCGACTCCCGCGGCTTCGGCGGTGCGGAGAAGGGCGCCGAGGTTTTGCGGATCTTCGACGCCGTCGAGCGCAAGGACCAGGCGAGGGTTGGCTCCGGTGAGAAGGTCCTCGACGCCGAGGAAGTCGCGCTCGCGGACGATGGCGACAATTCCCTGGTGGGCGGAGGTTCCGGCGAGGCGGGTGAGGGCGTCGCGGGGCTCAATGCGGGTTTTGACACCGGCGGAGCGGCAAAGGGCGACGATGGCGGCGAGACGAGGATCGTGGCCGCCCTTGAAGCGTTCCTGGGCGAGGCAAACGTGGTCGAAGCGGCGGGTGCCGGAGCGAAGAGCCTCCTCGACGGGATGGAGGCCGTACAGGATTTCCATCAGGTACCAGTTTACCAGGTTGCGCAGCGAGGCAAATCCATCTGATAATGATGGAGTTACCAGCCAGATAACGCGAGCGGGCCAGCCGGCGGGCGGAGCGGGCGTATGGATTTGACACGAAAAGTCGAAAAACTGGTGATGCACAGCGTCTTCCGTCCGGATTCCTCCGTCTCTGGAATTGACATGATTGCGGCCACGCTCCAATTGGCGGAAGCAGCCCGGCGCGAGAACGTCCGGGTGGCTGAAGGCTTAAAGCGGCACGACCCGGCGCTGCTGGACGAGCTGATTCTGCTTTATCAGCATCGGCTGCTGCGGTATTTGCTGTATCTGACCGGCAATCGGGAGCTGGCGGAGGATCTGTTCCAGGAAACCTGGATGCGGGTACTGACGCGGGGCACGCAGTTCAACGGGAACTCGCGGTTCGACACGTGGTTGTTTACCATTGCGCGAAACCTGGTGATCGATGTGCGGCGGCGGCGTTCGATGACCAGCCTCGAGGAAATGTTCGAGGCGGGCGACGAGGACCGGCCGTTCGAGGTGGTAAGCCAGGACAAGACGCCGTTCGAGCATCTGGCGACGCTGGAGCACGGGGAAGTGGTGGCCGAGGCGCTGCTGACGCTGGATTCGCTGCATCGGGAAGTGCTGGTGCTGCGCTTCCACGAAGAGATGTCGCTGGAAGAGATCGCGCAGATGACGCACGCGCCGTTATCGACGGTGAAGTCGAGGCTGTATCGCGGGCTGGCGGCGCTCAAGCCGCGGGTGGAGCCGGCAACCCGGCCGATGACGCCGACTTCTGATCGGAGGGAGGCGCAATGAACGGGAATGCGTTCCGTCCGAAGGGGAGGGTGAGCGGGCATCCGATACCGGAACTGGTGCTGCGCACGAGGCGGTCGGTGATGGCCGCAGCCTACGAGATGCAGGCAAATCGGGTGCGGCAGCGCAGGCACGCGGGGATTGCGCTGGCGGTGATGGCGGGCCTGATGGTGCTGGTGGCTCCGGCTCTGTGGAGCACGATGAGCGATCTGACCACGGGCGAGCACTTCCTGGATATGCCGGTAGTGATCCTGACCCTGTCGCTGATCATGCTTTCGACGATGGTCGCGGTTTTGTTGATGACCTGGCGGGGCGGCAAGAACGGCCAGCGCGACGAGTAACGATTGCGGGCCGGAAGCAGGAATCCTTCGATGAATACGAACCAGCAGGAGCGGGAAGAGACGCAGCCCGGGACTGTTTCGAGCGAGATGCGGCTGATCCCTCTGTGGTCGGTCGCCGCGGCGCTGGCAGCCTTCACGGTGATGGAGTATCTGATGTGGGTGGTGGTGCCGGAGCACCGCCACCATCCGCCGAACCTGCCTTTCGGATTTCGGTTATACATCGACATCAGCATCGGGGCGCTGGCCGCGCTGTACATGCTGATGATCGGGTATGTGAGCCGCGACGCTCCGCGGCGAGGCATGAGCACGCCGATGTGGATGGTGGTGTGCGTGGTGGTGCCGAGCGGGATCGGGGCGGTGCTGTACTTCCTGCTGCGGCTGCCGGTGATTTCGCTGTGCCCGGCATGCAGCTGCCGGATCGAGAGCGAGTATCACTTCTGTCCGCAATGCGCCTATCAGGTGGCTCCATGCTGCGGGGTGTGCCATCGGTCCGCGCGGATCACGGATCTGTACTGCGTGCACTGCGGGCATCATCTGGCCGAAGATCGGCCGCCGGCGCGGCTGCACGCGTTCGCGGAATAGGGCGACGCCGGGCTGAGCCCAATCCATTTTGGCTGCTGCCAACGCGGGCCTGAAGGCCCGCTCTTCTGCCCGGATGCGACAACTCCCCGTTCGCTGCGGCTGCGTTGACCCTCCTCGAGCCGATTCCTATACTCTGAAGTTGCCCAGGCGCTCCTATGTCCATGACCGCCCTGATTGTCGACGATGAAGAGCTGGCCCGCGAGGAGCTGAAGTATCTGCTGGACGCGGCGGGCAGCGTGGATGTGCTGGCGGAAGGGAAGAACGGGGTCGAGGCGGTGGAGCTGATACGGGAGCACCATCCGGACGTGGTTTTTCTGGATGTGCAGATGCCGGGGCTGGACGGGTTCGCGGTGCTGAAGAAGCTGCTGGAAGTGAGTGACGGCGAGCCGCTGCCGCAGATTGTCTTCGCGACGGCCTTCGATCAATATGCGGTGCGGGCGTTCGACGTGAACGCGATCGATTACCTGCTGAAGCCGTTCGACCGGGATCGGGTGCTGCAGGCGGTGGAGCGCGCGCGGTTGCGGCTGCAGGAGGCGGGCGGAGAAGCGAAGCCGGCGCCGGGCGACCTGCGGGTGGAGACGCTGCTGCGG
Source organism: Acidobacteriaceae bacterium (assembly GCA_049679565.1). Lineage (GTDB taxonomy): Bacteria > Acidobacteriota > Terriglobia > Terriglobales > Acidobacteriaceae > Palsa-343. The sequence continues at coordinate 16,721 of JBAUGH010000690.1, read as the reverse complement.
CTGATCGAACAGCATCAGGCGCCGCGGGGCCACAGCGGCAAGATCGTGCTGCAGGCGGCCAGCCGTCTGCTGCTGGTGGACCAAAAGGACGTTTGCTTCGCCGGGATCAACGAAGGGGTGATCACGGTGGTGACGCCGACGCTGGAAGGGCAGTCGAAATGCCGGACGCTGGAGGAACTGTTCGAGCTGCTCGATCCGGCAGTGTTCTGGCGAGCGCACCGGTCGTACCTGGTGAACATCAACCACATCCGCGAAGTGGTGCCGTGGTTCAAGAGCAGCTATCAGCTGCGCATGGCAGACAAGAAGCAGACCGAGATTCCGGTGAGCCGGGCGCAGACGCGGCGGCTGCGGGAGCTGTTCAATCTTTAGCGCGGTCGAGGCGGCGCTGTTGGCGGCGGGGAGCCGGCCGCTGTGCGGGCTGACGCCGGATCAACTCCTCAAAGCGATCGCGCTGAGCCACTGGCGGACGGCGCTCTATTTCGGTGGAACGGCGTGGACGATCGTCGCCCTGGACGCGCTGGTGCAGATGCGGGCGGGCGCAGCGATTGCTCGCGTCGGGGAGCGAATTTCCGGAAAGAAGTGGGCGCAGGGGCTGGCGGTGGCGCCGCTGTGGCTGCTGATCCTGACGGCGATCGGCGTGCCGCTGGCGGTGCTGGGGCATCACGTGAGCCTGGAGTATGGGCTGTCGGTGGAGCCGTGGGCGGCGTGGTGGGGTGACTTCGGCAAGTCGGCGACGCTGACAGTGGTGGTGGGAACGCTGGTGCTGGGTGTGCTGTATGCGCTGATGCGGCAGGCGCCGCGACGGTGGTGGCTGTGGTTCTGGGTTTTCACGGTGCCGGTGGTGGTGCTGGGGACGTTTCTGGAGCCGCTGGTGATCGATCCCCTGTTCAACCACTTCACGCCGCTGGCGCAGAGTGATCCGTCCCTGGTGGAGCAGCTGGAACGCGTGGCCGAGCGCGGCGGACTGACGATTCCTCCGGATCGTATTTATCTGATGGATGCGAGCCGGAAGGTGACGGGTCCGAATGCGTATGTGACGGGCATCGGGGCATCGAAGCGGATCGTGGTGTGGGATACGACGCTGCAGGTAGAGTCGCCGAACGAGATTCTGTTCACCTATGGGCACGAGCAGGGACATTATGTGCTGCACCATATCCCGAAAGGGATCGCGTTTTCGGCGGTGGTGATTTTCGTCTTCTACTGGATTGGCTTTCGCCTGCTGCGGTGGCTGGTGCATGGGCATGGCGCGCGGTGGAGCATCGAGAGTGTGGACGGCTGGTCGTCGCTGGGGCTGGTGTTGCTGCTGTTAACGGTGCTGAGCTTTCTGGCGGAGCCGGTGGGGAATGCCTTTAGCCGGCACATCGAGCACCAGGCGGACGTATACGGGCAGGAAGTGATTCACGGGCTGGTGCCGGATGCGCAGAGTGCGGCAGTGAGCTCGTTCTGCGCGGATGCGCGGGTGTGGCTGGACGATCCGAATCCGAACCCCTTTGTGGTGTTCTGGACGTACAGCCATCCGACGACGGAGCAGCGCGCGGAGTTCGCGGCGCACTACAATCCGTGGCTGCCGGGGCGCGAGCCGCGGTATTTCACGAAACAGCATTGAAGCAGACGCGCCATACGCCGGCTAAGGCGAACCGGCGCCTTCCTCGGCGGCGACCTGGTTGATGATGCGCTGAATGAAGACGACTTTCACGTTGAAGTGGCTGGCCAGGTCGGGAACGAATTCAGTCACAAAGTTGCTGATGGGCGCAGTAGCCCAGGAGACGCTGATGCGCTCGGCGCTGGGGCCCCAGCCGGTTCTCTGATAGGGAACGTAGCTGATGTCGATGGCCTCGCCGGCCATACCGCCGATGAGGGTGGAGTAGTTGACCATCTGGCCGCCGGCATCGCTGTCGATCCAGAAGGGCTGAACGACGCAGTGGACAATGCGGCGAAGAAGCGGGGCGTTGGGCTCGCGATGGTAGTGCGGGTCCTGGTGGTCGATGGAGGGGATGAGAAAGGTGCCGACAAACTCGCCGGTCATGTCTTCGGTGAGGGTGACGCCGCTGAGTTTGGCCCAGCCCTTGAAGCCGGGGCCGTAAGGGGTGTTTGCGTCCTGGCCGATGGAGATGGCAGAGGTGCCGCCGATGGTGAGCAGGTTGAAGGGGTCGACGATGCCGTGAATGGCGAGGCGGCCGAGCTCGCGCGGCGTATAGATGTGGGTCGCGTTCTGGACGAGGTAGGCGGAGAAAACGCCGGCACTCTCCACGCAGCAGCTGCGATGAGGTTCGGTTGTGCTGCAGGCGTGCATGACGCAGGGGCGGGGCAGGGGAACGAATCGGGGGCTGAGACCGGGAACGCGTACCGCCCAGTCGGCGGGCGCTTCAGGAGGGAAGGTTTGTTGGGCGGCGGCGAGGACGGGCAGGGCGGGGACGCGAGCGATGATGTCGAATTGGGGAGCGGGGGCATCCGGCAGTTGGGTTTGAGCCGACGCTGCGGCGAAGAAAGCGCAGGCCAGCGGACAGAGGGCGAGGCCTCGCAGAATGCGAAGCGAGACGCGGGGACCGGGCAGCGGGAAGGGCCGGGCGGCGAAACGAGGGGCTATCGGTTGGCCAGGGCTGGGCCGCGAGAAGTGCCGAGAATCGTTGGATCGAGCCGCAAGTCCCATTTGGACTACAGACGGATACTATCGCTGCGCTGACGCGAGGCGGTGAGTTTTTTGGCGATGCCGGCGCCACAGGTTGGTGACGTCCGGCCAGAACTCGAGAAACATATTGTTCCCGACGTCTCCGGCAATGGAGGTCCCCCACGTTTCAAAAACGACGCCGGCGTTGGCGCTGGGATGCGGGTAATAGGTGGGGGTGAGCGCCGAGGCGGCAAGGTGGCCGAAGATGTCGGAGTTGTTGAAGCCGTGGCTGCCGTCATCGCGCTGGATGACGAAGGCGCGCTCGGCGGCCCAGCCGATGCGGCTCTTGTAACTGCCGGAAGCTTTGCGGAAGTAGCGCGGATCTTCATGCAGCAGGACGGGGAACGCGCTGTTGCAGAAGAAGCGCATGGAGGCCTGGCGCAGAAGCGCGGCACCCATGCGGTCGCCGAAGGCTTCGCTGTCGGAGCCGTAGTCGGGGCTGCCTGTGAGTTGCCCGAAACCGGCGGAGACCAGGGCCGGGAAGGCGGCGGGGACACGAGCTTCCTGGTGCAGCCAGAAGACCCATTTGTCACGGGCGTAGAGGGGCGGGATGCGTTCCCCGGGATCGACGTACTGCGACCACTTGCGTTCTTCAAACGGCGCGTGCTCGATGGGGCTGGCGGCTTCCGGGCTGGCCTTGGCGGGTGGATTCTGCGAGCTGGATTGAGGCTGCGGGATTTGCTGGAGCGGGCCCGGCGGCCGATGGAGGGCGGTGCGCGGGAGAGGCGCATCGGGGAGCGATCTGGATAGCTGCGCATGCGCGCAAGCGGCCGAAGCCACCAGAATCGAGAAGGCCAGGGGAATCAGGGCCCGGGGAGTTTTGCAAGAGAAAGGTGAGGGTTTCGCGGGTCTAACGTGCACATAGTTTGGAAGGGGAATTGCAGCCAGAGGATGTATCGCGCGGATGCGGCGCCGCGTGCGGCCGACACCGGCGTTCCTTTGCGGGCACTCGCATCGAAAGAAGAATTGACCCTGGCAAGCGCGGCTCGGGATACTGATGATGCAGAACAAAGGAGGGCCACGCGATGGATTCTGAGGCAGGCGGCGGGTCCGAAGGCAGATTCGAGAATATGGGACGCCGGGTGGATGAACGCCTGGGCGGCGCGGGCGATCGGATTGAAGAAGATGTGAAGCGGGTAATCGCGTACCTGAACGATCGCGTGGTGCCGGAGGTGCGCGATAACGGGTCGAAGGCGCTGCGGATCGCGGCGGGACAACTGACGCGGCTGGCCGATCATCTGGATCGCGCGCGGGGCCGTTAATGAGGAGACTGCGCGGAGCGATGACGTGGCGGGCGTTTGCGGGAGCCGCGAGTCTGGGGCTGGCGCTGCTGGCAGGGTGTTCGCACAAGGAGAAAGTGGCGGCCACGCCTCCGCCTCCGCCGGCGATTCCGGAGAGCGCGCCCACGACGAGCGTGCCGCCGCCGGCTGGGGCTCCTTTGCCGACTCCGGCCATGAGTGCGGACGAGGAATTCGTCGCCACCCATGAGCCGATTTCCACGGAGACAGGGGTTGCCAGCTGGTATGGGCCGCCGTATCACAATCGCGTGGGCGCGAACGGGATGGTGTACGACGAGAACGGCATCTCCGCGGCGCATCGCACGCTGCCGATGGGGTCGCTGATCCGGGTAACGAATGTGCGCACGGGGCAGTCAGCAGTCATGCGGATTACAGATCGCGGGCCGTTTGTGCCGGGGCGGATCCTCGACTTGTCGATCGGGGCGGCGAAGGCGGTGGGGGTGTACCGGCCGGGACTGGCGGAGGTGCGGATCGACGTGTACAGCACGCCCAAGCCGATGAATGAAGGCGGCCGGTGGTGCGTGCAGATTGGTGCATTCGAGCACCGCAGCGAAGCCCTGCGGCTGGAGACGAAGCTGGAGCGCGAGTATGAGTCGGCCAGGGTGATCGAGTTCACCGGACCGACGGGGTACTGGGTGCGAATTCGTCCCGCGAACGACGATCGCACGGTGGCGGAAGAGATTGCGCACACGCTGCGGCCTGTCGAAGGCGAGGCGTGGCTGGTGAGGCTGGACTAGCCGAGTGCTCAGTAATCAGCCCGCGGCGATTGTGGGCTGGTACCCTTGATTTGTATGCTCGATCTGGGATTTGTACGGACGAATCTGGAGCTGGTGGCGAGAAAGCTGCGCGAGCGCGGGCAGGATCCTGAGGCGCTACTGGGAGATTTTCGACGGCTGGACGCGGAGCGGCGCGAGAAGATTACGCAACTGGAGGGTCTGCAAAGCCAGCGCAACGCCTTGTCGGAGCAGGTGGGCGCACTGAAGCGGGCGAAACAGGACGCCGCAGCCCTGATGGAGCAGGTGCGCGGGCTGAAAGAGGCCATCGACCGAGACCAGCGGGCGGCCGATGCGATTGATGAGCAGCTGCGCGCCATGCTGACGCGGATTCCGAACCTGACGCGGGACGAAGTGCCGGCTGGGAAGGATGAGCGGGACAACGTTGAGGTAAAGCGCTGGGGTACGCCGCGGGAGTTTGATTTCCAGGCGAAGCCGCACTGGGAACTGGGCGCGGAACTGGGGATCCTGGATCTGGAGCGGGCGGCGAAGATTTCCGGTGCGCGCTTTGCCGTGTACTGGGGCGCCGGCGCAAAGCTGGAGCGGGCGCTGATCAGCTTCATGCTCGACCTGCACACCAAAGAGCATGGCTACACGGAGGTGCTGCCGCCGTTCATGGTGAACAGCAAGTCGCTGTTCGGGACGGGGCAGCTGCCGAAGTTCGGGGAGGATTTGTTTCGCTGCGCAGATGCTGAGGGGTTTGAGCCGGGGCAATACCGGGACAACGATCACTGGCTGATTCCGACGGCGGAGGTGCCGGTGACGAATCTTTATCGCGACGAAGTGCTGGACGAGGGAAAGCTGCCGGTATCGCTGACGGCATACACGCCGTGCTTCCGGTCGGAGGCGGGGTCGTATGGGAAGGATGTGCGGGGGATCATCCGGCAGCACCAGTTCCAGAAGGTGGAGCTGGTGAAGTTCGCGCGGCCGGAAGACAGCGACGCGGAACACGAGAAGCTGACGCGCAATGCGGAGACGATCCTGGAGCGGCTGGAACTGCCCTACCGGCGGATGCTGCTGTCTACTGGAGACACCGGGTTCAGCTCGGCGAAAACGTTCGATCTGGAAGTGTGGCTGCCGGGGCAGGGTCTGTATCGCGAGATTTCGTCGTGCTCGAACTTCGAGGCGTTCCAGGCGCGGCGGGCGAATATCCGCTACCGTCCGAAGGAGGGTGGGAAGGGCGGCAAGACGGCCTTTGTGCACACGCTGAACGGAAGCGGCCTGGCCGTGGGGCGGACGTGGCTGGCGATCCTCGAGAACTACCAGCAGGCCGACGGCAAGGTGCAGGTACCGGAGGCGCTGGTAACCTATATGGGCGGGCAGCGGGCGATCGAGCCGCGCCCGGGAGCGTAGCCGTTGAGTCCGGGACGCGTATTGAAGAGCTATATCTGGTGGACGCATGAGCGGGGCAGCGTCGACTACGACGTGATGGTGACGCTGATTCTGGCGTTCATCTTTCTGACGCCGCATTTCTGGAATTACGGCGACCGGCCAAAGCCGGACTGGCCACAGAACGAGATTCGCGCCGCGGTGGATCCGGCGGGTGGGATGGTCTACGAGATTCCGGTGGAGATGCTGCCGGCGAACGACGGGACGCCGAGCGACCAGGACCTGGTGAACGCGATCACTCCCGTGGCAGGGCCGGTAACGATCGACCGCAAAGCGGCGGTGCGCGAGGTGGGCGGCGGCATGGTGGCGTGGAAGGTGTGGGCGCACCGGTAACTGCCAGTTCACGGGTGACAGGTTTCAGATTGCAGCCAACCTGGGTCGATGCATCTCGCCGGGGAAGATCCGGGTCTAAGGGGATTGTGATTGAACGAATGACAAGGCAACGCTGGCAGTGGGCTCTGGTGGCAGTGATGGCGGTGGGACCCGCATGGGCGGCGCAAAACCCGTCGCAGCCGCAAAGTCTGCAGGACGCGTTGACTCTGATGGATCGGTCGGCGGCGCAGTTCCAGTCGGTCGAGGCGGATATCTCGGTGGATCTGTACACGGCGGTGGTGCAGGACCACGAGTTCCAGAAGGGAACCACAGCCTTCCGGCGGTCCGGTGGGTCGATGGAGATGGCGACCACCATCAACAAAGGGCAGCAGGGGGAAACCGATCTGCTCTACAAGAACGGGCAGCTCGAGTACTATCTGCCGCAAAGGAAGTCAGAGACGATTTTCTCGGCCGGCGCGAACCGGCAGGAGTGGGACAGCCTGCTGGCGACGGGTTTTGGGGCGACCGGCAAAGAGCTGGCCAGCGCCTGGACAGTGAAATTCGACGGCATGGACGCCAGCGTCCCAACTGCGGGAGGCACGCCGACAGCGAAGCTGGAACTGGTGTCGAAAGATGCCCGGGTCCGGAACAACTTCAGCCAGGTGACAATCTGGGTGGACCTGAGCCGCGACATCTCGATGAAACAGATCTTTCTGCAGCCGGACGGAGACTCGCGTACGGTAACGTACAGTAATATCCGGTATAACAAGCCGGTGAACGACAAGTTGTTTGAGCTGAAGGTGGCGGCCGGCACCCAGGTCCAGCGCCGGTAAGCGGGCGCGCGGGTGGCGCCGGGGATCCCCAGGAAACCAATTTATGGGCGGCTGCGGCATGCACCGCAGCCGCCGCGAGGCTAGATCTTCGAGCTGCCGGCGAGGCTCTTCGCGAAGGGCGCGGCGATGGGAACTTCAAATCGCTTGCCCTGGAAGGCCGTGACCATGAGCAGGATCCAGAGGATGAGGGTCAGCAGGCCGATGAGCAGGGAAAGCATCGACCAGAGGCCGAGCAGGCCGAGGCTGTGCATGCCGAACATGCCTTCCACCAGACCGTAGGTGATGACAATGCGGAGAATGGTGAGCGTGCCGAAAACGACGATCGACTGCGCCGCGTGAAAGCGGACGAAGGGGCGCTTATCGATCAGCAGGAAGATGATGCCGGTGAGCCAGCCCAGCAGGTAGCAGAGCAGGCCGGCGACATTTTCCGGTAGGCCGGTGGTGGCCGGCGCGATGACCGGGGGCGGTGTGCCTGCCGGGGTGGCGGCGACAATCGGGCCTGTGGCTGCACCGCACTGCGGGCAAACAGCCATTCCATCGGAGAGAGAAGACCCGCATTTCGTACAGAAGGCCATGAGGTGACCTTTCCTTTCCTGCTCCAGACAAGAGTGGGAGCGCCTGAGTTCCGGGGGAGAAGGACCGGGAGAGGGATGGGTGCGGTCCCGTCAGGCCAACACTATACCCCGCGGGAGAGGCGGGCGGGGGAAATTAATTTCGCGTCCGCGAACCGAGCCCGCGCATCGGGATCTAGCGGAGGCTCCGCTCTGCGCAGCTCGACCTGGTCTTCGCCTGGGTTCCTTCCCTGGTCGTTGGCCGTTGCTTGTCCGCCGGTGGCGTTCTCACGGAAGGTTTTTTAGCCTAAGCCTCTGCGCGTATGCGATTGCGGGAGTGCGGCAACTCGATGTCGCATCGGCGGCGAATCGCAATCAGTTCGGCGACGATGGCAACGGCGATTTCTTCCGGTGTGGCGGCCTGGATATCCAGGCCAATGGGGGCAAAGACGCGCTTCAGGCGCTCCGCGGATACGCCTTCCGCCTCGAGTTGCTGATAGACGGCCAGAACCTTGTGCGCCGATCCGATCATACCGATGTAATGGGCGGCCGTTTCCACGGCCCAGCGGAGTATGCGGAGATCGTGACGATGACCGCGGGTTACGATCACAATGTAACTGGAATTGCCGGGGGACAAACTCGAAGTAATCTCGTCCATGTCGCCGGCCAGGACCTGTTTGGCGTCGGGGAAGCGTTCGCGGTTAGCGAACTGTTCGCGGTCGTCGGCGACCACGGTTTCAAACCCGGCGATGGCCGCCACCTTTGAAACAGCCAGCCCGACGTGACCCCCGCCAAAAATGTAAAGCCGGGGCGCGGGCACGAGAGGCTCGACAAACACCTGCAGCGATCCGCCGCATACCACGCCGTTTTCGTCGTCGGGCCGCTGATCGAGATTGAAGTTGAAGGTCCTGGGTTTGTCGTCGCGCATCACCTCCATCGCCCCTTTCCGCACGTCCGACTCCACGCAGCCGCCACCTACTGTGCCGGCGATCGAACCGTCATCGCGGACCAGCATCTTGGCCGCCATGACCGAGGGAATGGAACCGCGGACGTTGACAATGGTGGCCAGCGCCCCCCGTCTTCCTTCGGCCTTCAGCTTTGAGACTTCATCGAATACATCCATTGGCTCCGCCTTTCATGGATAAGGGAGAAGTTAGCTAGGAGATAGCGGCAGCCGGGAGTTTCCCAATGTATCATCGGTCGCTCACTTACTCCAGCAAATAGTGGAATGCCGACGCAGTTTGCCGACGCAGTCTGAAATGGCAGCGATTGCTTTCTCGATTTCCTCGGCGGTGTTCTGCTTGCTCAGACTGATGCGGAGGCTGGAACGCGATTGCTCTCCGCTCAGCCCCATGGCCATGAGCACGCTGGAGGGATCGGCCGCGCCCGCGGAGCAGGCCGCTCCGCGCGATACGCCGATGCCCAGCTCGTCGAGGGCCAGCACCAGCGCGTCCCCGCCGGCATGTTCGAAGAGGATGTTGCTGGTATTGGGAACGCGCGGCGCACCGCAGCCGTTCACCCGGGTCTCGGGCACAAGGCTGGTGATGGCGGACTCCAGACGATCGCGCAGCGAGGCCAGGCGCTCGATGGAGCCGTCGGTCAGGCCGGTTTGTGCGATGCGGCTGGCCGCTCCGAGGCCGACAATGCCGGGGACATTCTCGGTTCCGGGGCGTCGCCTTCTCTCCTGATGGCCGCCGTGCAACTGCGGGCGCAGCGGCGTTCCGTGGCGCAGGAACAGGGCTCCAACACCCTGCGGTCCGTGGATCTTATGGGCGGAGAGGGTGAGGAGGTCGCAGCCGATTTTCTTTGTCGAGAGGGGGACTTTCCCGACAGCCTGAACCGCATCGGTATGGAACCAGACGTCGGCATCGGCGGCGATGCGGCCGACTTCTTCGACGGGCTGGAGAACGCCGGTCTCGTTATTGGCCATCATCACCGAGATCAGGCGCGTGTTGTTGCGGAGTGCGGCCCGGATGGTCTCGGGCTCGATCTGTCCCTGGGCATTGACGCCCACGCGCGTCACTTCGCACCCCTGTTTTTCGAGCCAGTGGCAGGCAGTGAGAATGGCGCTGTGCTCGATGGCGGAGACGATGAGATGATCGCCGGGGCTCAGCATGCCCTTGAGCGCGAGGTTGTCGCCCTCAGTTCCGCCGCTGGTAAAGATGATTTCGGCCGGTTCGCAATCGAGCAGCGCGGCTACTCCCTGGCGGGCCTCCTTCACATGGCCGAGCGCGCGCCGGCCGCATTCGTGGATGGACGAAGGATTGCCGAAGGATTCGGCGAAGCAGGGAAGCATTGCCTCGATAACCTCGGGCAATACGGGTGTGGTGCTGTTGTTATCGAGATAGATCATGAGCGGGCGGAGACCTCCCGGATGGCCTTCATTGCGGAACTGCTCTCGCCGCGCGGGACAGGCGTGTAATTCATCAGCTCGACGCGGGTGCGGCCGGGGCCGAAGTCGACGATGTTCATGCATCCGTAGTCCTGCCCAAGGCTGTGCAGGTTACTGACGGGGATTCCGAGAGCCGAGCAGAGGATGAGGCGATTGACGCCAGCGTGTCCCACGAGCAGCACGTTGCTTTGCGAGCCGGCAAGAATCTCAGCCAGAGCGGTGTTGACCCGGGCGCGGCAGTCGGCGAAGCTCTCTCCGCCAGGCGGACGCCAGTTCTCGATGTCGCGTCCGCGGGCGGCGTAATCCTCGGGGAATCGCGATCGTATCTCGTCGAAGCTGATACCTTCCCAGTCGCCGAGATTGATTTCGCGCAGCGCAGGCATGGCTTCGACGCGGGCGGCGCGGCCTCCGGCAAGGATCATCGCGGTTCTCCGGCTGCGGGAGAGGTCGCTGGCGATCACCCGGCTGAAGGCGACCGGCTCGAGCCAGGTGCGCAGCGCCCACGCCTGCTCCACGCCTTCTTCGCTGAGCGGCGCCTCAATCTGGCCGATGAAAGATTTGCCCGCCACCGAGATGATGGCGCCGTGACGAACGAGATAGAGGGTCACGGAGTTCATGGGGTCGTTTCCACACGGATCATTCGTTTGGCGCCGGTGACGGGGAAGGGCTTGTCCTGCAGAGACAGGGAAAGGAGCAGCGCACCGGCGGAAGTGTTGGTGTCGATCGCGGGCAGATCCTGAAGAGCGCGTTCGGCCTGAGCCGCGGTGCCTGCGTCCGCTTGGGGTGCATAGAGGCGCACCTGCAGCTCCTGTGGTTTTCCAGGCACGAGCGCAGCGGAAAAGTCATATACGCCGGGAATGGCAAACAGCGCTTCGTCGAGATCGGCGAGAGTGATGCTGCCTTCCGCTCCGAGCGCGACGGCGCCATCGATGCGGCTGCACACGCGCGCCAGACGGCGGAGGGGCGATCCGCAGGAACAGGGGCCAGGCAGAATGCGCGACCGATCGCCGGTGCGGTAGCGAAGAAGCGGCATGCCGAGACGGCCCAGCGTGGTGAAGACAACTTCGCCCGGTTCTCCATCGGGGAGCGGCTCGCCGGTTTGCGACGAGACGATTTCAAAGTACAGATCGGCTTCGCGCAGATGGTAGCCGGCATGTGCGCGGCAATCGATGCCTCCGCCCAGCCCCATCTCCGTGGAGCCATAGTGCTCGAAGACCCCGCAGTCGATGGCATCACGAATCCTGTCGGTCAGGTTTCGCGGGACGTGATCGCTGCAGAGGACCACCGTGTGGAGACGGCGAAAGACGCGGCGGGCAAGCTCGCTGCGTTCGAGAGCAATAGCAAGAACCTGCACTGGGAGACCGATGAGCAGGGTGGCTCGCTCTTCGTCCATGCGGCGTAGCGTAGCGGCTGGATCGAGAGAAAACCCGTGCGGAATGGGGGTCACGCCGACGCGAGCGATACCGCAGGCCAGCTGAAACCCGACACTGCCCTCGCGCTCGCCGGGTAAGGCGATCAGCATGCGATCAATCTCCGCGGCCATGGTGGCGACGCCCCGGGCGAAGAATTCGAGGGTGAGATTCTGATCCTCGGCGGTGAAGAAGATGCGCTTGCGCGGCCCGGATGTTCCGCTCGACTCAAGCGAAACGACGCGGCTGATTTCGCGTTGCGGCACGCAGAGAAACTCGTGCGCGCGATCGACGAGGTCGGCGGGGCCGGTCAGCGGAGCCTGGCGGAATTCTTCGAAGGAACGCGGCCAGTCCTTCGGGAACGCGGCCAGGCGCGCCGCATAGAACGAACTGCGGCTGCGGGCCCACGCCACGGTTTGGCGGATGGCGCGGAGCTGGTATTCGGCGACGGCCTCGCAGCTCAACTCCTCGGGCGCAATGCCGGTGCGCTGCGACGCCCACAGGTCGAGCGGGTTGGGATCGAGAGCCGCCGAGGTCATACGACGACTCCGGTAGCGGAGGCGGCGCTGCTGCAGCGATAGAGGGTTTGGCCGGAAGCTCCGGTGAGGTTATACGCGCAGAGAGGAACGAGCTTTTGCTCGGGGCTCAACACATGGAGGAAACATTCGCGCAGGCGGTCGAGATCAACGTTCCAGGCATCCTGAAAGGCCATCCCGGAGATGCAGAACGAGGTCTTTTTGTCGGCGAGAAACCGATCGAAGCTGGAAATGTCGATGCCACCGGGAGTTTCGGTCGACTCCGGGGTTGCGGGATAGGACCAGTGCTGGGCGACGAAGCGCTGGGCGCGGAGGACGCCTTCGCCTGGGTTGGGTCGGCCGAGTTGAACGAGAGCCGAGGGAGGTTCCACCGCTGGACCGCAACAGGAGGAGACCTGCGGGCGGGGCGCGGGCGAGATTCGCTTTTCTGCGTCGAGCCAGAATTTGCCGTGGAAGGAGCAGTAGGGATTTTCGCCCGATGCGGGATAGAAGTCGGCTGCCTTGAACATGCCGTGCGTCTGCTCTTCGATGAGGCGGATGACTTCGGGGAAGGTGATGCGATCCTTGTTGGTACGGCCGGAGGGATAGCGGCCGAAGTAGCTGACCGGCTGAAAGTGAACGGCACGGACTGCGGGAGCCAGGCGGATGGCCTCGCGCAGAATTTCGCCGAGTTGGCTGGTGTTGACGCCGGGCACGAGGGTGGGCACCAGCACGACTCCGAGTTGGTGGCGCCCGCAGTTGGCTATCGCCTGCAGTTTGGTTTCGAGTAGCGGTTTTCCGCGGATGGTGCGGAAGACGTCGTCGCTGACGCCATCGAACTGCAGGAAGACGCAGGTGAGTCCCGCCGCTTTCAGTTCCCGCGCGTAATCCGTGTCGACAGCCAGACGCACGCCGTTGGTATTGAGCTGGATGAACGTGTATCCGAGCGCACGCACGCGGCAGATGATCTCGGGCAGATCGCGGCGGACGGTGGGCTCGCCGCCGGAGAGGTGGAGGTTGAAGGGACCGCCGAGGTCGAGGAGTTTGCGGCACCAGCCGACGATCTCATCGACGGTGGGATCAGGTTTGGCAGCGGCGGTTCCTGCGGACGCGAAGCAAACCGGGCAGGCCAGGTTGCAGCGCTCCGTTACATCGAGGACGACGCAGCAGGTGTGCTGGCGGTGATCGGGGCAGAGGCCGCAGTCGAAGGGGCAGCCTCGGCTAACTTCGGAGGCGCAAACCGGAGGCCGGGCGGGTGGGCGACAGCCCGCGCCCCACGCAGCGAAGGATTCGAGGCCGCGCCAGAGGATCGTCTTAAACTCGCCGTGCTCGGGACAATTTTTGCGCAGGTAAACACTGTCGTCTTCGGCGACTCGCTCCGCGGCGATGCGCTGGAGGCAGAAGGGGCAGAGGCTCTCGGTGGTGCTGAGGATGCGGACGGTGGTGGCAGATTGTTCCGGGGTCATCTCCGGACCTCCTGGGGAACTGTGACCGGTTGCTCCTCATGACCGGGCGTGTCTTCTTCGAGAAGCATCCGGAGGGGCGCGCCCAGCCTTGCCTCGATGGCGGCGGCAATGTACTCCGCAACGGCCTTGCGGCGCCGCGCTCCCTCTCGTGCTTCGGGATCGTCGCAGAAGCGAAGGTCGGCTGGGGCGAAGCGCTCGTCGAGAGTAACGACCTGGTCGCCGGCGACCAATTTGTCGGCGAGGTAGACGATGGCACGCTCGTCGAGCGCGCCGTCAAAATCTATCGCCATGTGGGCTGCGACGATGTCGGCGACTGCGGGCATTCCCAAAGCACGCACGACGGCCGCACCGGCCGCCGCGTGCTTCGGCTGGCCTTTGGCCAGATCGTGCAGCCACGCACCGGCGCGCACCAGCTCGGGATCGATGGAGAGGCCGGTTGCAACGAGCGCGTTGGCGATATGTCCGGCTAGCTCGGCGACTTTTCGCACGTGGCGAGCGATCGGCTCCGGCAGATGGTGTTGGGCGAGCATCACTTCGCACTCGGCGGCGGTGGGAATTTCGCGGCGTGGAGCGAGCGCCTGCAAGCGGGCGAAGTCGGCGGGGGTGTCCATGTCGAGATGGATCGCCTCGTCGGCGACGGGAAGGTCGATGGCCTGCTCGTGGGCCGCGAGCAGAGTGCGCAGCGGCCCGGGTGCGCCGTTGGCTGCGCGATCGAGAACCGCGCGCGGAATCAGGGGCGGATGTCCGCGGCGGTTGTCGAAGACGGGATAGACGATGGCGCCGGGACGAGCCAGGAAAGCGGCGGCCAACTGGCGGACCGTGGCTGGCCGGACCAGGGGAAGATCGGCCGGCAGAACGAAGGTGCCGCGCGCAGAAGGCGGCAGCGCGCGGGCCCCGGCGACCACCGAGGAATACATGCCGTCGGCATGATGGGGATTGTCGACGCAGCGGGCTCCGCAGTGCTCTGCGAGAGGGCGCAGTTCGTCGGCGCGATTGCCGAGCACCACCAGCACGTCGTCGATGCCGGCTTCGTGAAACAGCGCGATGCTGCGTTCGAGCGCGGCGATGCCCGCGAGGCGCAGCAGGGGCTTGAGGCTCTCCATACGCGAGGAGGCGCCCGCGGCCAGCACCAGGGCAGCCAGCGGGGCGTCGCTTGAGCTATTCGCGGTCGAAGTCATAGTTATGATCTGCAAGAATCTGCTTCAGCCGCGCGAGGCTTTCGATCACGATGCCGGGGCAGCGGGTCATTTTGTTGCGCATATCGTCCTCGACGATGCCGGCGCATTCGATGCTGCCGTAGCGCTGTTTGTATTCCGCTTCGAACCAGTCGACGAACTCGGCGAGCATCGCGGACAGACGCTCGTCGGCAACGCTGTCAGGTGTTCCCCAGCCGGCGTACAGACCGAGCACGCAACAGCCGCCGGTGAGCACGCCGCAGGTTTTACCGGCGCCCATGCCGCCCAGCAACCCCGACATGGCGCGCAGCAGGTGCTCGTTCTTCTTTCCCTGCGCTTCGAGGGCGATTGCCATGAGGATCTGGCTGCACTGATAGCCCTTCATGGCGAGGTCCATCACGCGGAATGCGTCGTCATTCATAGCTTTCCGGGTCCTTTCTCGCGGCTCCGGTTGCGCCGGGTTGCGATCAGGAGGAAGTAGCCGGCGCGCACAGTGCGCACGGCAGCCTGGGTGGCCGCGGAAGACTCGCCACCGCAGCTCCAGAGTCCGTCGAGCGATCCATGCTCGAAAAGGAAGCGGGCGGCGCATTCGCGCAGGGCGCGGGAATGGTCCTCCCAGACATTGACGAGGAAGCCGGCGTTCGCCAGACTCGTTTCCAGTTCCTCGCGCACCAGGATGCCAGCCGCGCAGGAGCCGCGGAGCGAGCGCACCGCGGCAATGGCTTCCGGGTGCCTCGCGTAGAGGTCGGAGATCATCAGAATTCCGCCGTCCGCGAGCACGCGCGCGCACTCGGCCAGAGCGCGGTCGCGGTCATCCACCAGGGAGAGGCTGCATTCGGCGAGAATCGCGTGCAGCGCACCGTCGGCAAAGGGAAGCGTTTCGGCGCGGCCGACGAGCCGTGTAACCGGACCTGGCTCGCTCGTCTCCTGGGGGGAGGAATCGTCTGCGGGATCGATTCCCACAGCCTCAAAATGCTGCGCGCGCAGGGATCGGACGGTGTCGCCCGCGCCGCATCCCAGATCGAGGATCCTTGCGCCCGGACAGAGATGAGCCAGAGCGATGGCCCGCTCGGTAAGCTCCCGGCCGCCGGGACGGAAGAGGCGCGCGTCACTCTGCGCGAGGTGGCCCGATTCATAAGGCGACAGGATGCGGGTTGTACAGGCGGGCGTCATTTGTCCTCCAGCGCCTGCTCCACCTGGAGCATGCGGCCGGTAGCCAGTTCTTTGGGGACGAGGACTTTGCCGCACTCGGGGCACTTCCACAACTCGATGGGGAACTCGCTGCCGAGGTAAGAGGCAATGACCTGGCCGGGCACGAGCGCCTTCCCGCACTTCCCGCAGACAAAGGATGGGCGGGGCGTTGGCGCGGAGCTCATCTCAGCGCACCTCCATGCGGTGCGAGTACGCGTCGTGGACGACGGCTGCGTCGTCGCGGAGGGAGTACTCGACCCAGTAAGTAACGCAGGCGACGTGCAGCGATGCCACGCGACGGCCGGTGGCCTGGTCTTCGATCCAGTCAGAGCTCTCCTCGGCCTGGTCGATTGTGCGGCGCAAATCCTGCTCGAGGATCATGCGCTTTTCGAGCAGCGGCTGCAGATCGTCCGGGATCAGCAGTAGGCGCGATGGTTCCATCGGCTTCTCCATTTCTCCCCACACTTCGTGCAGGAGCCTGTCTTTGAGGCGGGTGCGATTGTCCCGGCGGCGCGAGAAGCCGGGATCGGGTCGCGCGCCAGGGTCGTGATTCTCGTGGCCGAAAACGAGATCGAGAATGTGGGTTGCTCGCTTGCCTTCATGCGCAAAGCGGTCGCGACACATGGCGCAGTAGGTCACGTAGTCGGCGTCGCTTTGTGCGGCGCGACGCTGCACGGTCTTTTCTGCGACGGCCGGGTTTGCGAAAAGTTGAAGGCCGCCGTAGCCGCAGCAGGTAGTGAGGCCGGGAG
>JBAUGH010000689.1:0-1988 GCA_049679565.1 Acidobacteriaceae bacterium | reverse complement strand
TCCGGCTCTCGCGACTACCTGACCGGCCTCATGCAGCAAGTCGAAGAGGCCGCCGTGCGCTACGCCGAGGCCCTGGGCGCGGAGATCGCTGTCTCCTGGGACTACCTCGAAACCGGCGCCGACGTCTGAGTCCTTAACCGCGCCGTTGTATGATGGGCGTGCCGCGGATCGGCCGCGGCAACGGTCCCGGGTCGCCGGGTCTGCTCCCCCGCCGCATCTGCTGGTCGATCCGCAGTGTTGGAGGAAAGCATGAAACGTCTCGTCGGTCCTCTCGCCGTTCTCCTGGTCTTTACGGTTGCCGTGTTCGCGCAGGACAAGAACAAGGGCAATGGCCAGGCCGGTCATGCCCCAACCGGTCACTCGCGCAGTTCCGGACCACCGGAAGTTGGCGGCGGCTACATTCCCCAGCACGGGCCGCAGCAGAAAACCCCCCTGCCGCCCCACGGCCAGCCCGACCAGCCTGGCCATCCCACCGCTCCACACGTCGACCGCGGCAACGGCCACTGGGTCGGCGCAACGCCCAATCCCGCCCTTCACCTCGACACTCCCTGGCAGCATGGGCACTTCCCCGGCGTCACCGGCGCCAACCAGATCTGGCGGCTGCGTGGCGGCGGACCATCGCGCTTCTGGTTCCACGGCTACTACTTCAGCGTCGCGCCGTCCGACCTTTCCTATTGCACCGGCTGGCTGTGGGATTCGGACGACATCACCCTCTACCCCGACCCTGACAATCCCGGCTGGTACCTCGCCTACAACGTGCGCCTCGGCATCTGGGTGCATGTAATGTATCTCGGCACCTAGACGGCCGCGCAGCTCCGGGGACAATCGCGCCCGCATTGTCCCCGCCTCTCGCTGCTGCGACACTGAAGGACAGATGTCCGCCGCCGTCCCCATCCTGTCCGTCTCCGGCCTCTCGAAGCGATACGGCGCCACCCTCGCCGTCGACGGCATCTCGTTTGAGGTCGCCCAGCACGAGATCCTCGGCCTGCTCGGACCCAACGGCGCGGGAAAGACCACGACGATCAACATGATCCTCGGCGTGCTCGAGCCCACGGGCGGCAGGATCGTCATCGACGGCTGCGACCTCGCGAAGCGTCGCCGCCAGGCTCTGGGCCGCACCAATTTTGCCGCCGTCTATGCGCCGCTGCCCGGCAACCTCACCGTTGCCCAGAACCTGCGCGTCTTCGGCATGCTCTACTGCGTGCCCAACCTCTCCGCCCGCATCGAAGACGTCCTCAGCGAATTCGATCTTCTCCGCTTTCGCGACACCAAATGCGGCGTGCTCTCCTCCGGCGAGCAGACCCGGGTGGCCCTCGCCAAGGCCATGCTCAACCAGCCGCGCCTGCTGCTTCTGGACGAGCCCACCGCCTCACTCGACCCCTCCGTCGCCCGCGAAATCCGCGCCACCATCCGCACCTTTGCCGAGCGCACCAGCGTCGGCGTTCTCTGGACCTCGCACAACATGATTGAGGTCGCGGAAGTCTGCCACCGGGTGCTCTTCCTCTCCCGGGGCCGCATCCTGCTCGAGGGCGATCCGCGCACCCTGCCCGCCGGCCACGGCCACAAGACCCTCGAAGACCTGTTTGTTGCCGTCGCCCGCGAGCCCCTGACGATTCGCAATCTGGAGGAGGCGTAGCCGATGTCACCGCGCCGCATCGCCGCTCTGCTTCTCCGCCAGTTCTATCTGCTGCGCGGCTCGCCGGCGCGCATCGTGCCGCTGTTTTCCTGGGTGGCCATCGACATCGTGCTGTGGGGATTCATCACCCGCTACCTCAACCAGGTCTCCGGCGCGCGTTTCAACTTCGTCCCCGCCATGCTGGGCGCCGTGCTTCTCTGGGACTTTATGGCCCGCGTCATGCAGGGCATCACCACCGCCTTTCTCGAAGATGTGTGGTCGCGCAACTTCCTCAACCTGTTTGCCTCGCCGCTGTCGGTCTCTGAATACCTCAGCGGCCTTGTGCTGTCGTCCATCGCGACCAGCATGGTCG
>JBAUGH010000688.1:0-2392 GCA_049679565.1 Acidobacteriaceae bacterium | reverse complement strand
ATGTGGTGCGGCATGAAGGGTTCGCCATCGTACTTGCGGATGTGGCCGTCGGCGACGAAGCTGGTTTCGCTGCGCAGGTAGCGGGCGAACTGGCCGCTGAAGTTGTTCTCCACGATGATGGTGCGCTTGGCGTTGCGCAACTGATCGACGATGGCCTCGCCATGCAGCGGGACCAGCCAGCGAATTTGTAACTGGTTCGCGGTGATTCCCTGCTCCGCCAGCTGGGCGCGGGCTTCTTCAATCACGCCCTGCGTGGAGCCCCAGCCGATCAGCGTCACATCGGCGCCCTTCGGGCCCTGCAGCCGCGGAGCCGCGACCGCGTTGGCGATGCCCTGCTCCTTGCGCATGCGCTTTTCCATCATCGCGCGGCGCTTGCCGGCGTTGGTGTACATGTCGCTGATCAGCACGCCGTCTTCGTCGTGCTCATCGCTCGAGACCACGTGGGTGTAGCCGGGAACGCCGGGAATGGCGCGGGGAGAAACGCCGCTCTCGGTGATGAGGTAGCGTTTGTACCCGCCTTCGGCGTGGCCGTTCGGCTCGGTGATCATCTCGCCGCGATCGATGGGCGGCTTGAAATCGAGGATCTTCGGATCGACGCTCAGCCGGCCTTCGGAAAGCAGCAGGTCGCAGAGCACCAGCCCGGGCACCTGGAATTTGTCCACGAGGTTCCAGATTTCCGCCATCAGGGTGAAGCAGTCGCCGATGTCGAGCGGGGCGGCGATGACCCGGGGATAGTCGCCGAAGGCGGCGCCCAGCATCTGCCACAGGTCGCCCTGCTCGGTTTTGGTGGGCACGCCGGTGGATGGCCCCGCGCGCATGCAGTTGATGACCACGATGGGAATTTCCGCCATGGCGGAAAGGCCGAGCGCTTCCGACATGAGCGCGAAGCCGCCGCCCGACGTGGCGCACATGGCGCGCACGCCAGCCTGGGCCGCGCCGATGACCATGTTGACGACGCCGATCTCGTCTTCCACCTGGCGGACCATGATGCCGGCTTTGCGTCCGTTGGCCGCGAACCAGTGGAGCACGCCGGTGGAGGGGCTCATGGGATAGGCGCAGTAGAATTTCACGCCCGCCGCGGCTCCGCCCATGGCCAGCGCGGAGTTGCCGCTGAGCACCGCGTACTTTGTGTCGCTCATGGGGACGGGCGTGGCGAAGGCTTTGAAGTGCTGGGTGGCGTAATCGTAGCCGGCGCGGGCCACGGCGATGTTCTCTTCGGCGACCGACTCGGCCTTCTTGCCGAATTGCTCGCGGATGACGCCCTCGAGCGACTGGAAGCCGATGCCCATCATGCTGAGCGCCGCGCCGATGGCCAGCGTGTTCTGCGCGACCTTGTTGCGGCTGATGTCGGCGAGAGTCGAAACCGGGAGCGGGCACAGCTGCACGCCCTCCGCGTGTTCGCCGGGCTTGATGGAATCCTGGTTGTAGATGCAGGCGCCGCCCGCGCCGAGCAGGGAGAGATGGCGGTCCATCGTGTCCTGATTGAGCGGGATGAGCAGATCGAGGTGGTCACCCATGTTGGTGACAGGGTCCACGCCGCTGCGGATGGTGAGAAAGGTATGGCCGCCGCGAATGATGGACTGATACGCGTTGTAGGCATTGAGGTGCAGGCCGCGGCGGCTGAAGATTTTCGCGAAGATATCACCGGGGGTGGCGACGCCCTGACCGGCGGCGCCTCCGATACCGATGGAGAACGTATGACCCATATCCGCTCCCACTCTGAGTAAAGGACGTTGGTTCGGATGGCGCCTGGCAGTGCGCGCCCGGGGACCGATGTCCTGAAGTGCGAACCAGAATACAACACGGAGTGGACGATTCGACAGGGGCCCAGGGAGCGCAGGTTTCGGCCGCGCATCAGAATGGAGGAATGTGCGGGTACGTCTCGATGTCCCGCACCGTTTGCTGAACGCTGCCGGCAGAGCCGGAGATCGTGCTGAGGAGCATAACGCGGCCTTCGCCGTCGAAGAGGATGGCCGCCGGCCACATGTCGATGGCGAAGGGGTTCAGTTCGGAATCGGGGACGAGAAAGACAGGCAGGCTGCTGGGAAGGCCGCTGCGAAAGGCGCGCAGGGTAGCGAGCACGTCGGGGTTCGGTTGGTCGTTGCCGGTGTTCGCGGCGTAGGAGGTGGTAGGCCGCGGCGGAGCTCATGGTAGCTGGCTGTGAGGCGTTCGCACCCGGCGCGCGGCGGCGCGGCGGGCAGCGTAGCTTGCGGCTGCTGGGCGAGGAGCGTCGCGCTGAACGCGGTGAGCAACAACAGGGTCCGCATGGTGCGCAGGCTATCACCCATTCGACTCGTTCGCTCCGGTCATTATGAGCCTGCAGGCAACCAGACCGCGTGCAGCAGAAATTCGCGATTGCCCTCGGCGCCGGTGATGGGCGAATCGATCACCT
>JBAUGH010000687.1:0-5540 GCA_049679565.1 Acidobacteriaceae bacterium | reverse complement strand
GATCGAGCAGGACACCACCGTCGAAGCCGCCGCCCTGTTCGCCGCTCTCGAACCCATTGCGGAGGAGGGAAATACCCGCATCCTCTTTTGCTATCCCAACGCCGACGCCGGCAGCCGTTTGCTGATCGAGCGCAGCCGCGCCTTTCTCGCCCACCACCCCGCATCGAAGCTCTTCGTCAATCTCGATGCCGTCACCTACTGGAGCCTCCTCCGCTGTGTCGAAACGATGATCGGCAACTCGTCGAGCGGCATCATGGAGACGGCCTCCTTCGCACTCCCCGCCGTCGACATTGGCCTGCGCCAGAAGGGCCGCGAGCGCGTCCGCAACGTCCTCGACGCCGAGCCTGACGCCACCGCGATCCTGGCGCGCATCGAAGAGGCCCGCAGTTACGGCTTCCGCGCCTCGCTGGCCGGCATGACCAACCCCTACGGAGACGGCCACGCTGCCGAGCGCATCGTGGACGTGCTGACCACCTGCCCGCTGGGGCAGGAACTGCTGATCAAACGAGCCATGGCGCTCCCGGGGAAGGCATCGTGAGCGCGATGGAGATTCCCCTTTCCGCGCCCGACATCGTGGAGGCCGACATTGAGGCCGTCACCGCGGTCCTGCGCACCTCGCGCCTCAGCCTGGGGCCCAAACTTGCTGAATTCGAGGCTGCTCTGGCCCGCTACGTCGGAGTTCCGCATGCCGTCGCCGTCAGCTCCGGAACCGCGGCTCTCCACTTGTCTCTGCTAGCACTCAATCTGCAGCCGGGCGACGAGGTTATCGTCCCCTCTTTCACCTTCATCGCCGTTGCCAACGCTGTGCGCTACGTTGGCGCGCAGCCAGTCTTCGCCGATATCGACGCCGAGACTATGAACCTCGCGCCTGCGAGCGTGGAAGCCGCCATCACGCCGCGCACCCGCGCCCTCATCGTGGTCCACACCTTCGGCCGGCCCGCCGATCCCGCACTGTTCGCGATCGCCGGCCGCCACAACCTGCGCGTCATCGAAGACGCCAGCGAAGCCATCGGCGCCGAAGTCGAGGGCCGCCGCGCCGGCAGCTTCGGCGACACCGGCATCTTCGCCTTCTATCCCAACAAGCAGATCACCACCGGCGAAGGCGGCGTCGTCGTCACCCGCGATCCGCAACTCGCTGGGCGGATCACTAGGCTTCGCAACCAGGGCCGGTATCCGCCGCTGTCGCGACCCGAACCCTCATCCGGCCCGGCATGCGCGAGCGCGTGGTTCGATCATGCCGAGCTTGGCTACAACTACCGCATCGGGGAGATGGAGTGCGCACTCGGTCTCTCCCAGCTCGCTCGCATTGAGGCGATCCTCGCAAGGCGTGGAGCCGTTGCTCGCCGCTATTGCGAACTCCTGCGCGACACCTCCGGCCTCATCCTCCCTGCCACCGATATCCCCGGACAGCGGCTCAGCTGGTTTGTTTTCGTCGTCCGTCTGGCCGAACCCTGCGGACTCGGCCGGCGCGACCGCCTGATGCACATGCTGGCCGCCGCCGGAATCGCTACCGGCCGCTACTTCGCGCCCATTCACCTGCAACCCGCCTATGCCGCCTGGCGCAGATCCGCGCAACTCCCCGTCACCGAGTCCGTTGCCCCGCGCACGCTGGCGCTCCCGTTTTTCAATCGCATCTCCTCGGCGCAAGTCGACCGCGTGGCCGCCGTGCTGCGCCATTACCTGTAGGCTCCCATTCCCAAAACGAGCTACAGGAAAACGCAGGACCGGATGGTACGATGGCCGCATGTCCCCCGGTCCCAAGGCCAGCAGCACCCGGAAGGCAGCCGCCCGCTCCAGCAGCCGCCGCCCTGCTGCGGCCCATCCGCGGGACCTTGTGATCCTCACCGGCCTTTCCGGTTCCGGCAAAGCTTCGGCGCTCAAAGCCTTTGAAGATCTCGGCTTCTACGCCGTCGATAACATGCCCGTGTCGCTGATGCCGCCCTTCGCTGAGTTGGTGGCGCATTCCCGCGACATCCGCCGTGCCGCACTGGTCGTGGATGTCCGCGAGGGCCAGAGCCTCGAAAAATTTCCCGCAATCCTGCGCGAGATTCGCCGCACACTGCCCACTACGGTTCTCTTTCTCGAAGCTACCCGGGCAGCACTCCTGGCGCGCTATTCAGAAACCCGCCGCCCTCACCCACTGGGCCGCGAAGAGCGCGTCACGCGCGCGCTTCAGGAAGAGCGCCGGCTGCTGGAGCCGATCCGCAACGTTGCCGATGTGGTCCTCGACACCACCAGGTTCAATGTGCACGAACTCCGCTCCTACATCCAGAGCAAGTTTGTGCGCGAGAGCGACGGCAAGAGCCTGCTCATCTCTTCCATCAGCTTCGGCTACAAGAAGGGTCTACCCCTCGATGCCGATCTGGTCTTCGATGTGCGCTTCCTGCCCAATCCGCACTTCGTTCCGGAATTCCGCAACCTCACCGGCAAGGATCCCAGGGTCGAGAACTACATCATCTCCTTCCCCCAGTCCCGCGAGTTCCTCGATCGGGTCACCGATCTGCTGCTCTTTCTGCTGCCCCATTACATCAACGAAGGCAAGAGCTATCTCACTTTGGCCTTCGGATGCACCGGCGGCCAGCACCGCTCCGTCATGATCGCGGAGGAGATCGCGCGTCGCGTCGCCCGCCACGGCTTTCAGGTTAAGGTCGCGCACCGCGACATGCCGCGCTGACAGCGCTGCGGCTCACGTGCCTGCGGCGTGCTGAGAAAGCGACAGCACGTTCCCGTCCGGATCCTTAAACCATGCCACCCGGTCGCCATTCGGAAAAGTGCAGATGCCCCGGTCGTCCTGACCCATGTTGGGATAGCGCTCGAACCGGACTCCATTTTGCTCGAATCGCTGTAGCGCCGCCCCGATATCGTCCACTTCCCATCCCAGCACCGTGTGCTGCGCCGGGCTAAACTCCCTCACCTTGCCGATCCGCAGCATCACACCGCCCAGATCGAAGACCAGCGCAAAGCCGTCGTCACGCAGGTAGCGAAATCCCATCCTGTCGCGATAGAACGCAGTCGCTGCGTCCGGCTCCTGCGTCAGCAGAAACGTGACCACTTGCATAACTCACCTCCCGCTCGAAGCCGCGGAACGCAGACATCCTACACGTGCGGCCCGGCAGGCAGACAAAAATCAACTGAGCAGCCCGGTTTCGTCCCGCCTTTTCCTCACCTCGGCGCCGCGATCCTCAGCTGCGCCTTGTTCCGGCGCAACCTAAAATAGAAGAAAGCCCATGGCGGAATTCACCCACCTGCACCTGCACACCGACTACTCCCTGCTCGACGGGGCCTGCGATGTCGAAAAGCTGGTCGAACGCGTCGCGAAAATCGGCCAGAAATCCGTCGCTGTCACCGACCACGGCAACATTTATGGGGCGGTCCACTTCTTCGACGCGGCAAAGAAGCATGGCGTGCATCCGATCCTCGGCTGCGAGCTTTACATCTGCAAGAAGGAGGATCACCGCGAGGATCCGCAGGGCGACGACTACAACCACCTGCTCGTCCTCGCTGAGAACGAAGAGGGCTACCGCAATCTGGTCCGCATCACCTCCGAGGCTTCGCTGCACGGTTTCTACCGCAAGCCGCGCGTGAGCAAGAAGTATCTCGCCGAGCACGCGAAGGGACTGATCGGATTTTCCGGCTGCCTGGCCGGCGAGCTGTGCGAAAACCTTATGGCCGGGAGGTACGAGGCTGCTCGCGCCACTGCCGGCCAGTACCAGGAGATCTTCGGACGCGGCAACTTCTTCCTCGAAATCCAGGATCAGGGGCTCGAGCTGGAGAAGAAAATCCAGGCCGACCTCTTCCGCCTGGAAAAAGAGCTGGACATCCCGCTGGTCGCCACCAACGACAGCCACTACCTGTGCGAGGACGATGCGCATGCGCACGAAGTCCTGCTCTGCGTGCAGACGCTGGCGTCGATCAATGATCCCAGGCGCTTCAAGTTCGACTCCGACCAGTTCTACATCAAAACCGCAACGGAAATGGAGCGGCTCTTCGCGCACGCGCCGGAAGTGGTCAGCCGCACGATGCAATTCGGCGAACGCTGCCACTTCAAGCTCGGCAAGGTGGACAATCCCTTCCCGGAATTCACCGTTCCGCCCGGCCACACCATCGACAGCTACTTCGAGGAGGTCTGCCGGCGGGGCCTGAAAAAGCGTCTCGATACGGCGGTCCGCAACCTCGAGCTGCGTGGAGTTCTGCGCACGCCGGTCCATGAATACGAATCCCGCCTGAACTTCGAGATCGGCATCATCAAGCAAATGAAGTACTCGGGATACTTCCTGATCGTCTGGGACTTCATCAAGTACGCCCGCGACCATGGGATTCCGGTGGGGCCGGGAAGAGGATCGGCCACCGGCTCGCTGGTTGCCTATGCGATGGAGATCACGAACATCGATCCGATGCAGAATGTGCTGCTGTTCGAACGCTTTCTCAACCCCGAGCGTGTAACCATGCCGGATATCGATGTGGACTTTTGTCAGAACCGCCGTGGCGAGGTCATCGAGTATGTCACCCGCAAGTACGGTCGCGAGCAGGTCGCGCAGATCATCACCTTCAACACTATGGCGGCAAAAGCTGCCATCAAAGACGTCGGCCGCGCTCTCGACATGCCCTACGGCGACGTGGATCGCATTGCCAAGCTGGTCCCGACGACCGTCGGCGTGACCATCGATCAGGCGCTCAGAGATTCACCTCCCCTCCAGGAAGCCTACGACGGCAATCAACAGATTCGCGAATTGATCGACACCGCGAAGAAGCTCGAAGGCCTGGTCCGGGGAGCCGGCGTGCACGCCTCCGCCGTCGTCATCGCGCCGCGGCCGCTGACCGAACTGGTTCCTCTCAACAGAACCAAGAACGACGAAATCGTGACCGCCTATGACATGAAGGCGGTCGAAAAAATGGGCCTGCTCAAGATGGACTTTCTCGGCCTGGCCACGCTGACGGTGATCACCGATTGCCTGAGGCTGATCGAGCAGACCCGCGGAGAGAAGCTCGACATCGAGCTGGTCCCGCTCGACGATCCGGAGACCTTCCGGCGAGTGTTTCACACCGCCCTCACCTCCGGGATCTTTCAGTTTGAATCGCCCGGGATGCGCGACATTTTGCGGCGGTACAAGCCGGATACGGTGGAGGATCTGACCGCCCTGAACGCTCTCTATCGTCCCGGTCCCATGGACATGATCGATGACTTCATCGAGCGCAAATGGGGCCGGCGGAAAGTGGAGTTCCTGTTACCGGAACTCGAGGCCATCCTCAGGGACTCCCTCGGCGTGATTGTCTACCAGGAACAGGTGATGCGGATTGCCAACGTGCTCGCCAGCTACTCCCTCGGCGAGGCGGACCTGCTGCGCCGCGCGATGGGAAAGAAGGATCCCGAAGCCATGGCCGAGCAGCGCGACCGCTTCATGAGCGGTGCTGCGGCGCTCGGACTTCCCAAAGCCGCGGTCGGCGAAATCTTTGATCAGATGGAGAAGTTTTCCGGCTATGGCTTCAACAAGTCGCACTCAGCCGCTTACGCACTCGTGGCCTACCAGACGGCGTATTTG
>JBAUGH010000686.1:0-9245 GCA_049679565.1 Acidobacteriaceae bacterium | reverse complement strand
GTGCTCGACGGCGTGCTCGGAGCAGGCGCCGAAATCAGTGGCTACCGCGACATTGCGAACGGCGATGCGGGTGCTGGTCTGGGCTGGCATGTTGCGGGGGCTCCCGGGGCCCCAATGCGGCGTGGTCTGCGGCACCGATGCGGACGGCGGCAACGATGCGGGCGGCGACAACGGCTGGGCCGCCCGCGCGCGAGCTTCCGGTTTCAGCCGCGGGGAGTGGTTTTCTGCGGTTTGGGATTCGGCGCATGATCCCCGTGCTCGCGTTTGTGGCGGGCGACGGCTTTGGCGATCTCGGCGGTGGTGAAGCGGCTGTGATGGTCCGACTGCAGGACATCGGCCGGGGCTGGCGGCGTTGACGGCGCAGGAGTGGGAGTTGGATGGGTAGTGGTCATAGGTCCTCCGTGGTGGACGCTCGCCGCGGAGGCGCTGGCCGGGAGGCCGCAGAGGAGAATCACAACGCCACGGCCGGTTCAGCCATAGCGGATTCGCGTCGAGAGAACGTTGACAGTTTCAGTATAGGCCGGTGGCGGGAGGGGGGAGCGGGTGAAGCTGGGGCGCAGGTGACTTTCGTTTGCGGGTTCAGAAACAGGGTGCAGGGTTTAGGGTAGAGGGGCGATTCGCTGAGGTATTTTGCGGTGGCAGAGACGCGAGTGCCAGGGACGATGCGGTCGTTGGCGAGGAACGCGGGAGCGGGCAGGATCGGATGGCTGCTGGTTCTGCTGGCGGCCTGGGCGGCGCCGCGGGCGCGGGCGGCGAACGATCTTCCTTTCCAGTACACGCGGCAGGTGTGGCACATCCAGGATGGGCTGCCGGAAGAGACGGTGCAGGCGATCCAGCAATCGCCGGACGGATATTTGTGGATTGGGACGACGGGCGGGCTGTCGCGGTTCGACGGATCGCGGTTTGTGACGTGGAGCCGCAACACGCAGCCGGCGCTGACGGAGAACAGCGTGTTCTGCCTGCTGGAGACGCGGGATGGGAGCCTGTGGCTGGGCACGGAGGGCGGGGGGCTGATCCATTACGAGCATGGGGTGTTTCATGCGTACGGGCCGCGGGACGGGCTGACGGACGGCTTTGTGCGCAGTGTGATCGAAGACGACGCGGGGCGGCTGTGGATCGGAACGGACAACGGGCTGTTTCGCGAGCAGCACGGCGTAGTGCAGCGGGTGGACACGTCGCGAGTGGCGCCGTCGCTGGCGATCCATTCGATTTTTGAGGACCGGGAGCACCGCATCTGGGTGGGCGGATCGCGGCTGCTGCGTTTCGACGGGAACGAGCTGCGGTCGTTCGACCTGCCGGGAGCTTACAGCCAGAACCGGGTGAAATCGATTCTGCAGACCCGCGACGGGACGGTGTGGGTAGGCACGGTGGGCGGGCTGGAGCGGCTGACGGAGCATGGGTTCGAGCCGGTGCCGGGAATCGACGGAACGGTGCGCACGCTGCGGCAGACGAGCGACGGGACGCTGTGGATCGGGACCATCGGGCACGGGCTGTACACGCTGGGCAGCCGGAGCGCGAAGGGCCAGGGATTACAAAATCAGGATCTCAGGAAAGTGAACGCGCAGGGGCTGCTGCCCAGCAATACGGTGCTGGATGTGTACGAGGACAGCGCCCACCAGATATGGCTGGGGACGCAGGATGGGCTGGTGCGGCTGAGCGAGACGCCGGTGCACGTGGTGCCGCTGCCGGGTGGATCGGATACGGATTTCGAGACGATTTCGTACGACGGCGCGGGCACGGTTTGGGTGGTGTCGTCGCGGGTGTACGCGATCCACGGGGACCGGGCGGAGCCGTACGTGTTCAAGCCGATCGCGGATATTCCGGTGCGGAACGTGTTCCGCGACCGGGAGGGGACGCTGTGGATCGGGACGGACGGCAGCGGCGCGTACCATCTGACGGCGCAGGGGCCGGTGCATTACTCGGCGCCGCGCGATCTGGTGAACAACTTCGTGCGCGCGTTTCTGGAGAGCCGGGACGGGGCGATGTGGATTGCGACCGACGAAGGGATCACGCGGATCGCCGGCGGGCGGGTGCACAATCTGCGGGTGCAGGACGGGCTGGTGTACTTCAGCACGCGGGC
Organism: Acidobacteriaceae bacterium; assembly: GCA_049679565.1. Taxonomy (GTDB): domain Bacteria; phylum Acidobacteriota; class Terriglobia; order Terriglobales; family Acidobacteriaceae; genus Palsa-343. The sequence goes on along the minus strand of JBAUGH010000686.1, from coordinate 7,165 downwards.
GCTGATGGAGGACCGCGAGGGGACGGTGTGGATCGGGACCGACCAGGGGCTGAGCTGCTGGCGGGACGGGCATTTCGTGGAGAACACGGCGACCCGGGGACTGGCGCGGGAGAAGATCTGGTCGATCCTCGAGGACGGGAGCGGAACGATCTGGCTGGGAACGCGGGATCACGGGCTGTTCCGGTACCGGGAGGGGCGGCTGGCGCAGTTCACGACGGTGCAGGGGCTGGCGAGCAACAGTATTTACCAGCTGCTGGGGGACCGGCGCAACCAGTTGTGGCTGAGCAGCCCCAACACCATATCGTCGATTCCGCTGGAGGCGCTGGACAGGGAGGCTCCCGACAGCGGGCTGCATCTGGCGGTGACGACCTATGACATGCCCTATGACGCGGACGGGGCGCAGATGTATGGGGGACGCCAGCCCTCGGGGTGCATCGGGGAAAACGGCGTGGTGTGGTTCCCCAGCAACAAGGGCGCGGTGTACATCTATCCGGGACCGCCGCCGGAGATGGGCGCGCCGAAGCTGCAGCTGAGCGAAGTTGCGGTCGACGGGCGGGAGATGGCGGCGTCGGCGTTCCACACGCTGGGGGCGGACGCGTCGCGGCTGGAGATCGGTTTTTCGCCGCTGTCGCTGCGCTCGCAGGAGGACATTCGCTTCCGCTACCTGCTGGAGCCGTTCGACCGGAGCTGGACGTATGCGGGAACGAACCACGTGGCGACGTACACGAATCTGCCGGCGGGGCGGTACCGGTTCCGGGTGGCGGCGTTCCCGCTGGATAATCCGTCCGCAGTATCGGAAGCGACGCTGGTGTTCCGCAAAGAGCCGCATTTCTACGCGACGTGGTGGTTCGTGTCGCTGTGCCTGGCGCTGGTGGGGCTGGCGAGCCTGGCGGCGTACCGCTGGCGGGTGCGCTCGCTGCAGCTGCGCTTCCGGGCGGTGCTGGAGGAGCGGGGGCGGCTGGCGCGGGAGATGCACGACACGGTGATCCAGGGGTGCACCAGCGTGTCGGCGCTGCTGGAGGCGATCGCCAGCCTGGAGCGGGAGAACCGGGCGCTGCACGAGGCCATGCACCAGGAGCTGCTGGACTACGCGCGGACGCAGGTGCGGACGACGATCGACGAGGCGCGGCAGGCGGTGTGGAACCTGCGTCACCGCGACGAGCCGCAGGAGGACCTTTCGCAGTCGACGGCGGCGATCGCGGACCATACCAGCCGGGAGTTCGGGATCACGGTGGAGTCGCGGAGCGAAGGGTCGCGGTTCCCCATCCCGCGGTCGCTGGCGCACGAGATCCTGATGGTGATCCGGGAGGGCGTGTTCAACGCGGTGCTGCACGGGAAGCCGAGCCGGGTGGAGATCGAGATCGCGTACGGGCGGGACGATCTGCAGGTGCGGGTGCGGGATAACGGCGGGGGCTTCGATCCGGCAGCGGTGGCGCGGGACGGGCGGGCGCACTACGGGATCGAGGGGATGCGGGAGCGGGTGGAGCGGCTGAACGGCAAGATCGAATGGACGAGCCGGGCGGGAGACGGGACGGAAGTGCGGTTCCGCATCCGGCGGGCGGCGCTGACGCCGGCGCGGGAGAAGATCGAAATCCAGGCGGGGCTGTAGAGTCCAGGGACCCTGCGTTGGGCGCGGGCGCTCGGGGCAGGAGCGTGTCCGCTCAGGGTTTTGCCGGCGGATTTTCGACCGCGCGTCCGGTTTGCGGATTCATCTCGAGATAGAGCTGCCGCACCTTATCGCGGGAGGCGCGGATGTCGAGGAAGAGCTTGAGCTCTTTCTGGGCGTCGGCGTCGAGGTTGAGGCGTTTGTCGACCTGGCAAAGCTGGTAGTGGGCGTCGGCATTGAGGGGATCGGCCTCGATGGCCTGATGCAGGTAGGCGGCGGCCTGCTGGAGATCGCCTTGTTTCTCGGCGATGCCGGCGAGGCCCATCTGCGCGGTGGGGTTGTGGGAGTCCATGGCGTAAGCCTTTTTATAGTGGGCCTCGGCTTCGCCGGTGTGGAACTGGAGCAGGGCGATGCGGCCGAGCTCGCACTCGACGCCGGGGCTGTCGCCGTCGACCTGGATGGCGGTCTGGAGCTGCTGGGTGGCCTCCTGCTGCGCGGCAGCATCGTTGGGAGAGCCTTCCATGAGCGATTCGGCCAGCTCGAAGTGCATGCCGGGGAGGCGGGGATCGAGGGCGATGGCCTTGCGGTAATGGAGGATGGCGTCTTTGAGGTCGCCGGCGTTGATGAGGCGTTCGGCGATGAGCTGCTCCATGCGGGCGGAGTTGGGCGCGAGGATGGCGAGCTTGTTGAGGGTGTTGTCGGCCAGCTCGCTGTAGACGCGCTGGGCAAAGAAGAGGACGTCGACGTTGTCGGGGTCGGCGGCGACCAGGGTGCTGAGCACGGAGGCGGTGTTTTCGAGGTCGCCCTGCTGGTAATAGAGGTTGGCCAGCTCGATGCCGATCTGGAGGCGCAGCTTGGGGTCGTCGAGTTTGGCGAAGGCGCTCTTCATGTCGGAGGCGGCGGAGGGCTCGCCAAGGCGGCGCTCGCAGACGCCGAGCAGCGCCTGGGCTTTGGAAAGGGAAGGAGCGGCGCGCAGGGCGGCGCGGAAATGCGGCTCGGCGGCCTGGCAGTCGCCGCGAAAGAAGGCGATGGCGCCGAGGTTGGCATGGGCTTCGACGCTGGAGGGATCGATTTGGAGAGCGGCGGTGAAGTCGCGGGCGGCGGTGGTGGAGTCGCCGGCGCGGAGAGCCGCCTGGCCGTGTTCGAGATCGGCTTTGAGCTCAGAGGAAGCGCTGGTCTGGGGAGCGGCGGGAAGGGCCAGCAGGGACGCAGCGGCGAGCGGGAGAGCGATGCGGGTGAGGAAGGAGAGACGCGAGGGAACAAGCATAAGGGCGGGCCTGCAACGTCATTCCAGAGTAGCCGGGCCGAGCGGCTGGCGGGAACAAAATCGGGGTTCGGAGCGGGTGGTCTCCGAACCCCGCGAGGAAAGCGCGAAGTGCGATCAGAAGGTGAAGCGGCCTCCCAACTGGATGTCGCGTCCGCCGGCGGCGGTGCTGGTGATGGCGGTCGCGTTCGGGATGAGCGAGCCCGGGCTGCCAACCGGGCTGGTGATGCCAGGGCCGATGGTGGTGGGGGGCGCCGAGAAGTTCGGGTGGTTGAAGGCGTTGAAGGAGTCGGCGCGAATTTCCAGGTGCATGGCTTCGTGAATCTGGAAGCTCTTGCCGAGGCTGAGATCGAGATCGCGCCAGTTGGGCCCGATCCAGGAGTTACGCGTCTCGTTGCCGAAGGTACCGGAGGTGGGCACGGCAAAGGCGAGCGGGTTATAGGACTGTCCGGTGGTCTCGGTCTTAAAGTCCGGACTGCCGACCACGTTGGCGAACCAGCCGTATCCGCAGCCGCACTGGGTAGACTCGGCGCCGCTGTTGTCGACGCCGTTGTCGGAAGCAGTGACGGTGAGGGGCAGGCCGCTGTGGACCTGGTAGATGCCGGTCAGCCGCCAGCCGCCGAGCGCCTCATCGGCGATGCCGTGGAGTCCGAACATTCTTCCCTGCCCGAAGGGAAGCTCGTAGCTGGCCGAGCCGTTGATGGAGTTGCGCATGTCCAGTTTGGACAGGCCATAGTTGGCGCTGATGTTGTAGGCGTTCTGCCAGACATCGGGGGTGGCGTTGTCGCCGGAGCCGGTGCCTGAATCCATGGTTTTGGACCAGGTGTAGTTGAAGCCGAAGTAGAGTCCGTGGGAGGCGCGCTTCTCCGCGCGGAGCTGCAGGGCGTTGTAGTTCGAGTAGCCGTCGAACAGGAACGCGGAGATGGAGCAGAAGGCGGGATAGGGCGATGGGTCGTTATAGCAGCTGCCGTAGTTTCCAGTGGCATAGCCGGGCATCAGGTTTTGCGGAACCTGATCGATGTCGCGGGTAAAGCCAAGGTGGGTTCCCTTGGTGAAGACATAGGTGACATCGAGCAGAGTCTGGCCAGGAAACTCGTGCTGCACGGAGAGCAGGCTTTCCTGGTAGTAGGCGGCGGGCCGGTGCTGCGGGTAATAGGACACGTCGTCGTAGTTATATTGCGAGTTGGAGAGGTTGGAGAGGCTGGGATAGGCGACTGCGCCGGGCCCGGGGCCCTTGCTGAGGGTGAAGGCAGGCGAGGAGCCATAACCTTCGGAGCCGTGCGGGTTGAGGCCGATGCCGTAGGCCGAGGTATAGGGATCGACGGACCAGGGGACATCGGTTATGCCGTAGCTGGCGCGGAAGGCCCAGGTGGGCCGGGGCGACCAGACGATGCCGAGACGGGGGGCCCATTCGCCTTCGCTGTTCTGGACAAGGGTGCGCCCGTTCTGGCCGCCGTACTGCATGGCGCCCAGGGTGCCGGTCTTCACATACTGGCCGGTGTTGACGATGGAAGGATTCCAGGTTCCCCAGCGGTTCTGAACCTCGCCCCAACCCCCCTGGTACTGCCAGCGCAGGCCGGCATTCACGGCAAGGTGCGGGTTGATCTGGTAGTTATCCTGGGCGAACAGGCCGCCGCTCTTGGAGCGCGCTCCGGTTTCCGGATAGTCATAGACGTACCAGCCGTAGACCTGTCCGAGGAGGAAGTCGGCATAGGGGACGCCGCTGGCGACGCCGTTGAAGACGAAGTTGCCGGAGGTGACGTCGCCCCAGCCGGTGTAGTTCTGATAGCTGGTATCGAATTCGCCGCCCAGCTTGAGGGTGTGTCTGCCTTTGACCAGGGAGAAGATATCGGAGAGGACATAAGTACCGTCGGCCAGATCGGCGTGGGTGCCTCCGTTGATTGCGACCTGGCCGATATTGCCGCCGCCATCGACGGTGACGCCGGGAAAGATGTCCGCGGGGGCGTCGTTGCCGTAGGTGGGCTCGAGGCCGATGGTGGTGGGATAGCCCTTGCCGAAGGTGGGCGGGATGTACTTATCGACTTCGCGCACGCCGCCGACCCGGACTTCGTTCTCCATGCTGTTGCTGATGGTCCAGTCCTCGGTGATCTGCCCATCCTCGTTGTAGTTCTTGCCGTAGGTGCAGTCGAAGCCGAGCGAGCAGAAGGCATCGAGGTTATAGGTGGGAGTAATGGGGAAATTCATATAGCTGCCCGACAGGTGATGGTTCTGGGAGATCGCGTAGTCGACCTTGGCGACATACCATTTGGAGCCGGTGGTAGTGCTCTGGACGACCTGATAGTTGTTGAGATAAGGATTGGCGCTGCCCGTCACGTTGGGCGCGGGGAAGTACTTCTGGATGTTCGTGGCCACCGGGTCGAAGCTGCCGGTGATGCAGTTGCCGGGATAGGGTGTCCCGGTGGAGGGGTTGGTGACCGTGGTGGGGAAGCAGCCGTTCTCCATGTTGGTGGTGCCGTTGGCGCCGCGGGTGGGGACGGTGGCGAAGTAGGCGCCGGAGGAGACGCTGGGATTGTCCTGGTAGGTGAAAAAGAAGAACAGCTTGTTTTTGACGATGGGTCCGCCGACGCTGCCGCCGAATTCGTTCCAGTGGAGAGGCGCGACCGCGAGGGGCGGACGGTCGAAGTAGCCACGGGCGTTGAAGTCGTTGTTCTGCACGAACTCAAAGGCCGAGCCGTGCCACTGGTTGGCGCCGCTGCGGAGAATCACATTGAAAGCGGCGACGCCGTTGCCGTATTCGGCGCCGAAGTTGGCGGTCTGAACGTTGGCGGTGCCGATGGCGTCGATGGGCGGATAGTTATCGCTGGCGTTCTGGTCGCGGGGCTGGGTGGCGATGGAGCCTTCGATGAGGAAGGAGCCGGAGTAGCCCTGGGTGCCATTGATGCCGACGCCCTGGCCGGAGGCATCCTGGCTGCCGCCGCCGTTGACGCCGGGCAGCTCGTTGGTGAGCTCGTTGTACCAGATGCCGCCGACGGTGGGTGCGTCCTGCACCTGTTTGATGGAGAAGTTGCTTTCCTGGCCGGATTCTTCGGTTTGCAGCAGGGGCGCCGCGGCGGTGACCACGACCTTCTCGGTGGTGGCGCCTACCTGGAGCGTGGCATTGATCTGAATGGTGGAGAGCTGCAGGGTGACGCCGTCACGGACCTCCTGGCGGAAACCCTCCTTGCTGAAGGTGAGGGAGTACTGGCCGAGGGGAACGGACGGGACATCGTAGAGGCCGTCACCGTTGGTGGTGGTGTTGATGACCACGCCGGTCTGGATGTTGCGGATGGCGATGGTGGCGCCGGGGATGACGGCGTTGGAAGTGTCGGTGACGGTGCCTTTGATTTCGCCGGAGTTTGCGTTCTGGGCGAAGCTTCGGGGAGTAGCTGCGAGTGCCAGTGCGATCGCGAGGATCGGCAGCAGCAGGGTTTTGATGGGATTGCGTGTCATAGCGTGCGCCTCCGTGCCAGGTCTGAAACAGGTGAGGAGTCCGTCGATTCGCAGTCGACGTCAGGCGTTGTGATCGGCCGTCCTGCGGACCCACTGTGGAACGTTTGAGGCGGGAGTTGAAAGCGTTTGCATCGCAGCTCCCGGGCTCAGGTTGATTGAATTCCGTCCTGCATCGTATGCCGCGGGCAGAACTATAGAAATCCGACAAAAGTCGGATTGGCTCATTTTTTTGTCACAGGGCGTAACCGGCGACTTTCAGGGCGGCGCGATGCCCCCAGCCTCTCCGACCTTCGTCGGATGGCAAAGGCGCGTGGGTCTTCTATCGTGTTCGGGGCTGGCGGCGAGCAGCGAAGCGCGTCTGCGGCCACGACTGGAACCATGAAAAACCGCTCATTTGCCGTTTGTTGTGTGCGGCGCGCGGCCCCGGGGCTGGCGCTGACCGTTGTTCTCTCGAGTTGCCTGGCGGGCAGCGCGCTGGGCCAGCAGCCGGCGGAGCCGTCCGACATCAACCCGGTGAATGGCGAGGTGGTGTACCTGATCGACCAGGCGTCGGGGCTGCAGGCGGATCTGAACAACGGATCGACAGCGGCCGGCGACAAGCTGCTGCTGGAAACGCGCAGCTTTACCTCGCTGACGCAGCGCTGGGGGCTGACGCGGGTCGGGAGCGCGTGGGCGATCGGCAATTTGGCGAACGGGCTGTGCCTGGATGCGAGCACGGGATCGGGTGGGACGACGACGGTGCAGAATCCGTGCGCGCCGGCGACGGCCACGCAGCAGTGGACGTTGAGCGCGACGGCGGATGGCTACGCGACGGTGACGAATCGCGGCACCGGTTTGGTGCTGGA